>NZ_JBHNYP010000012.1:0-86106 GCF_054960655.1 Micrococcus sp. PSi08
TCGGTAGATGATGGCCTCCACCATGGTGCGGGCGTCGGCGAACGGCCTGCCGGCGCGGCCGGTCCGGGTCGGGAGCATCGGGGCGATCAACTCCCATTGGGCGTCGGAGAGCATCTGGAACCGGGACATGCCCCCAGGGTCTCAGCTGACTCGTGCATCTATTCTCAGACACGCCCTAGGTCGCGGGCGAGTACCGCCGGGTAGCTCGGGCCCTCGAGGAGTGTCATGAGGATGCGGGAGCGGGTCGGGTCGGCCATCGCCCGGCCCAGCCGGTTCATCACGTCCAGCCGCGAAGCAATAGTCAGCATGCGCTGACCATACAGAACCTGCTGACCTCTCGTGTGTGGCTCCCGCTGCTGATATCTGCATAGGTGTATGGTCGTGGCATGAGTGTGACGCCGTTGGATTCGTGTCAGGTCACCGCCGTCCATCCGGAGAAGGTGGCGCTGACCCGGGAGAGGATCCCCGACGAGCGCGAGGCCGGCAGGTTGGCCGGGCTGTTCAAGCTCCTGGGGGACCCGCGCCGTGCCCGGGCGCTGTATGCGTTGCTGGAGGCCGGCGAGCTGTGCGTGTGTGACCTGGCGGCGTCGGTCGATGTCGCGGAGGCGTCGGTGTCCCAGGTGCTGCGGGTGCTGCGTACCGCTGGGGTGGTCGAGAACCGCCGGGAGGGGCGGATGGTGTACTACCGCCTCGCTGACGGGCATGTGCGGATGCTGCTGGACGTCTCCCGTGAGCACGCCCGCCACGAGGGGCAGGGCTGATGGGGGCGGGACACAGCCATGCCCCGGCGACCGGGCGTGCCGGTGGCCGCTACCGTCGGCGGCTGGCGGGGGCGTTCGCCCTGACGGCGGGCTTCTTCCTGATCGAGCTGGTCGCGGGGCTGGTGTCGGGGTCGTTGGCGCTGCTGTCGGATGCCGGGCACATGGCTGCCGATGTGGTGGTGCTGGGTGCGGCGCTGCTGGCGACGCGCATCGCGAGCCGGCCGGACTCCACGGGGCGACGCACCTATGGCTCCTACCGGGCCGAGGTGTTCGCCTCGGCGTTGGCGGTGCTGGCGATGCTCGCGGTCGGGGTGTACGTGGTGGTCGAGGCCATCAGCCGGCTGGGCGACGCGCCGGAGGTGGCCTCCGGCGCCATGCTCGCGGTCGGCTTCGCCGGCCTGGTGATCAACATCATCTCCATGCTGCTGCTGCGCAGCGGGGCCAAGGACAGCCTGAACGTCAAGGGCGCCTACTACGAGGTGATCGCCGACGCCGCCGGGTCGGTGGGTGTCATGGTCGCCGGCGTGCTGATCATTCTCACCGGCCAGCCGATCTGGGACGTCGTGGTCGCGGCGCTCATCGCGGTCTTCGTCATCATCCGGGCGGTGGTTCTGGGCAGGCAGGTGATCGCGGTGCTGGGCCAGCACGCCCCGGAAGGGGTGGACCCGGAGGACGTCGCCGGTGACCTGGACGCGGTCGAGGGGGTGGAGGAGGTCCACGACCTGCACCTGTGGACCCTGACGTCGGGGATGAACGTGGCCACGGCCCACCTGGTCGCTGACCAGGGCGCGGACCACGGCGCCGTGCTTGCCGGCGCGCGCCGGGTGCTGCGCGACCGTTACGGTATCGCCCATGCCACCTTGCAGGTGGAGGGCGCCGGCAGCGACGGCTGTCACGACCTGAGCTGGTAGCACTCGGCACGGAAGCCCGCTCGCGAGAGCCGCACATGCTTGAGCAACGTCTTAGGAGCGCGCGATGGCCGCGAAGCACGGCAAGGGCCCCGGGCCGGACGAGGGCCAGCGGCCGGCCCGGCGCGGGGTGGTGCTCACCCTGCTGGGGATCGGTCTGGTCGCCGCGGCTTACGTGGTGACGATCGTGGTCATGGTGGTGCGGTGACGCGGCCCAAACGGACCGCGGCCTCATGGCGGCGCCGCAAGGCGGTCATCGCGTCGTCCAGTGCTGTCCTCGTCGGGTCGAGCACGTAGAGGTCGTGAAGACGTCCAGATATAGGCCTGGGACGGGAGTTCTTGCATCGACTGAACTCCCCGGTGGTTGCAGGTCCGATACGCAGGGGTGCCAGTAAGTAGGGCTGATCGGCGCCCATTTTCTTGTCTCGCGCCCCGGGGCGAGGCGGTCCCCTATCGGTGTCCCTGTGTGCGGGGCAGGTTCACGCCGCGCAGCAGGAGAGCTTGGCGATGTCGGTGGTGAAGGCCTGCGCGGTGAGCTTGAGGCCTTCGGCCATGGTCAGGTAGGGGCTCCAGAGGTTGGCGACCTGGCTGGTGGTCATGCCGGCCTCGAGCATGTAGACCCCGGCGGCGGCGAGGTCGCCGGCGTCCTGGGCCAGGGCGGTAATGCCGATGATGCGGCCGGTGTCGGCGTCGGTGACCATCTTGATGAACCCGCGGGTGTCGCGGTTGACGATCGCGCGTGGGACGTGCGCGAGTGACAGGACACGGCTGTCGTAGCGGATCCCGGCAGCGGAGGCCTGCCGTTCGGTCATCCCGACGGCGGCCAGGGCGGGGCTGGTGAACACGACCCGGGGCAGGTGGCGGTAGTCGACCTCGAGGCCGGCGCCGGTGAGGGCGTTGTCGGCGACGAGGGCGCCGTGGGCCGCGGCGACGTACACGAACTGACGGTGGGCGGTGACGTCACCGGCAGCCCAGACGCGCGGGTTGGTGCTGCGCAGATGGCTGTCGACAACCACCTCGCCGTGGTCGCCGGTGCGCACGTCGACGGTGTCGAGACCGAGCGTGGCGGTGACCGGGCGGCGCCCGGTGGCGACGAGTACCTCGGCCGCCCGGAGTTCCTGTGAGCCGTCAGTGGTGGTGGCAGTGACCGTGACCTCGCCGGTGGCCGGGTCGCGGCGGACCGCGCTGGGCACCGCGCCGCGGATGATCTGGATGCCTTCGTCCGTGAAGATCTCATCCAGGGCGGTGGACGCCTCGGGTTCTTCCTGGGACGCCAGCCGTGAGCGGACCAGCATGGTGACCCGGACGCCGAGCCGAGCGAAGAGCTGGGCCTGCTCCATCGCGACGTAGCCGCCGCCGATGACCAGCAGCGACTCCGGGACGTGGTCCAGTTCCATCGCGGTGGTCGAGGTCAGGTAACCGGCCTCCTGCAGGCCGGGGACCGGCGGCGCCCAGGGCCTGGAGCCGGTGGCGATGAGGTAGTGCGCGGCCCGGACCGTCTCCACCGTGCCGTCAGGGCCGGTGACGCGCAGTGCCGGCTCGCTGGGTGTGCCGACGAACGTGGCGTCCCCGGGGTGGAGATCCCATCCGTACTCGGTGGCCAGGTCCAGGTACTTCTCGCCACGCAGTGACCCGACGAGCCGATCCTTGCCGGCGATCAAGGCGGGCATGTCGACCGGCCGGACTTCGGGGAGCGGCAGGCCGGGGAACCGGGAGGCGTCGAGTGTGACGTGGCGGGCCTCGGCGGTCGCGAGCAAGGCCTTGGAGGGCACGCACCCGGTGTTCACGCAGGTACCGCCGACGGTGCCACGCTCGATCATCACCACCCGTCTGCCGAGGTTGGTGGCGCGGATCGCGGCCGCGAACGCCGCCCCACCGAACCCGATCATTGCCAGGTCATACGACCTGCTGTTAGCCGTTGCCGTCATGAACTCCTCCTTCATCGCCCTCAGGATCGACCTTCCAGTGCACTGGAAGGTCAAGGGGGAGAATGAGTGGCATGCGGATCGGTGAGGTGGCTCGGGCGTCGGGCACGACGAGCAAGACCCTGCGGTACTACGAGGAGGTCGGGCTGCTACCCGCCGCGGACCGCACCCCGGCGGGCTACCGGGACTACGGCGCCGAGGTGCTCGACCGGCTGGACTTCATCCGCCGGGGGCAAGCGGCCGGGCTGACCCTGGCCCAGATCGGTCAGGTGCTGGACATCCGCGACCGGGGGCAGGCCCCCTGCCGGCACGTCACCGACCTGCTCGACACCCGCCTTGATGTGATCGACCGGCAACTCGCCGAGCTCGCGCAGCTACGCACCACGATCGCCGACCTGCGCGAGGACGCCGCCGCCGGCGACCCGGCCACGTGCTCCCCCGAGGATGTCTGCCGCTACCTGTGACACCGAAGTTCACGGGCCCGTGGCAGCGCATGGCGGCCCACTCTGTTGCGTTGGGGTGTTAGACCTTTCGCAACGGTTCTGTTGCGCGGGGTGCACCCTATCGCGACGCCTATTCCTCCGGCCTGCCGTCGGCCGCTGTCCCGGTGAAGGATCGGCTTGCGGAACGTGAGCCTCACTCGCAGCGCCCTCTTGCCCGCGTGCTTGGAGGCCGCCACTGAGCTCCGACAGAACCCCGCCATATAGCGGCGCAAGCCACACATGACACCGGGCGGCACACCGAGCAGCCGCCACAAACGACCGATTTAGCCGTTACACGCCCGTGAGTCGGAGCATGACTGAGCCCATTGAGGCCGGAATGGGGGGCGAGGCCACTGTGCCGATTCTGATTCTTTGTCCACACCACCGCGGGGGCCGTTTCAGCGGCCCCCGCGGTGGTGTTGCCGAGGTGTGGACTCAAGCCGCGCGGGGCAACACTCCGCGCAAGACGTCGGTGAGGGTGACGACCCCAGTGAACCGGTTGTCCTGGGTTACTGCGGCCAGCTGGCGGCTGTTGCGGCGCATGGAGGCAAGTGCTTCGTGCAACGGTGTGGTGGAGGGCAGCGTCAGAGCCTGCTGGATAAGCGGCTGGATTGGCGCAGAAGGCTCCATCGTGAGGGTGTCCCGCACGTGGACGACGCCCGGAACGCTCTCAGGGGTATGGTCCGGCTGGACCAGGATACGCAAGTGCCCTGAGCACGCAGCGGCATTCTGGACCGCCTCGACGTCGGCGTCGGGGGCGACCTTGACCGGGTGCTGACCCTGGGGGAGGAGGTCCCCGAGAGTGAGGGTCTGAAGGTCCAGGGCACCGGCCAAGGCTTCATGGTTCTGCCGGTCCAGGGTGCCGGCGGCGGCGGAGTGCTCAACCAGCTGACGAATGGCCGCTGCGTCGTAGCCGCCCACGGCGGCTTGGTCCACGGGGGTGACGCCGCTGAGGGTCACCAGGCGGTTGGCCAGCCGGTTGGCCAGCAGCAGCAGGGGGCGAACGGTCCAGACGAAGGCGCGTGCGGGCACGGCCACGGCTTTGGCTGCGGTCTCGGGGTGGGCAATGGCCCAGGACTTGGGGGCCATCTCCCCGATGACCAGGTGAAGGAAGGTCACGGCCAGCAAGGACAGGACGAAGGAGGCGGTTCCGGCTGCCGCTGCGGGGATGCCCCAGTCCTCCAGGACGGGGCCGAGCCATGCGTCGACGGCCGGCTTGGTGATCGCCCCCAGGGCGAAGGTGCACAAGGTGATGCCCAACTGGGCTGCGGCGAGCATGAGGGTCAGCTCGTCGACTCCCTTGAGAGCGGCCCGCGCGGCGCGGCTGCGTCCTGCCTCGGCCTCTAGCCGGTGCCGGCGGGCGCCCAGCAGGGAGAACTCCATGATGACGAAGATCGCGCTGAGCACGATCAGCGCTGTGGTCACGAGCATGACGATCAGTGGACCGTGCATCATCGCTCCTCGTCCGTGGTGGCGTCGGGCTGGGCCTCGTGGGCGGCATGGCTGCCGGCGGTGTCAGAGCGGGCCACCTCGATGAGGTGGATCCGCAGTCGAGCCGGGACCCTGCGTTGGATGGAGAGGACCTCGACCTGCAGGTGGCGGTCGTAGACCTCCTCAGCCCCGAAGTCTCGTGGGTCCTCGGGCAGGTCGATCGTGATGACCTCGCCTTCCCGGGGCAGACGGCCCAGAGCGTCGATGGTCAGACCGGCGGCGGACTCGGCCTCGGTCACGGGCAGGGGGTGCCCGACGAGGCGCTCGAGCTCGTCCAGGTGGGCCTCTGCGCTCAGGACCCAGGAGTGCAGGCCTGTGGCGGTGATCTCCTCCTGGGGGTGCAGGTCGTGCTCGTCCGTGAGCTCGCCCACGAGCTCCTCCGCGAGGTCTTCCACTGTGAGCACGCCGACGAAGCCGCCGAACTCGTCCACGATGCACGCCATCTGCTGCCCTGAGCCGTCGAGCTCCCGGGCTGCGTCGGGCAGGGACATCATCGTGGGCAGCACCAGTGCAGGGCGCATCAGGGCGGACACGGGGGTGTCCGGGGCCATCCGGGTCTCACCGAGCAGGTCGGTGAGGTGGACTACCCCGAGCGGTTCGTGTTCGTTCGAGATCACCGGGTAGCGGGTGTGGCCGGTGGCCATCAGGTCGCGCACCTGAGCCAGGGAGGTCTGGGGCTGAACCTCGTCCACACGCGAGCGGGGCACCATCGCGTGCTGCACGTCCTGGTCTGGGAAGTCCAGCACCCGGTCGATCAGGACGGAGACCTCCGCGGGCAAGGATCCGGAAGCTCTGGAGTCCAGGGCAATGCGGTCCAGGTCCTCGGCGGAGGCGGTGCTGTCGACGTCGTGCACTGGCTCGATGCGCAGGAGCTTGAGCAGCACCTCGGCCGCCTTGTCGAAGACCCAGATGAGCCAGCCGAACAGGCCGAGGTAGATCTGTGTGGGCCGGGCCAGAGCGCGGGCCAGGGGCTCGGGGTTGGCGATGGCCAAATTCTTGGGGTACAGCTCGCCGATGATCATCTGCACCAGGGTGGCCACCACCAGTACGCCCAGCGTGGAGATGGCGATGACCACTTCAGAAGGCAGTGCGGTGCCGCCGAGCAACTCGGTCAGGGCCGCACCCACCATCGGCTCTGCCACGTAGCCCACCATGAGGCCTGTGACCGTGATCCCCAGCTGCGCGCCGGAGAGCATGAAGGAGGTGCGGCGAGTGACCTGCAGTGCGCGGGCGGCGGCGCGGTCGCCGGCCTTGGCGGCGGTCTGCAGGCGGACGCGGTCTACAGACATGTACGCGAATTCCTGGGCCACGAAGAAGCCGTTGGCGGCGATGATCGCCAGGATGATGAGGGATCCGAGGATCAGTGTCAGGACTGGATCCATGCCTGAGTCACCTCCCCACGAGGTGCAGGCGACCCCGCCAGCTGCGGGGTGGGGTGGGGGTGACGCTCGGACTGTCACCAGGGCAGGCGGCTGGGCCGTCGCTCATGTATTCAGGGGCTCCATAAGGGGTCGAATGAATAATGGCGGTACGCTACCACCGGTAATCGGTCTCAGGGCAAGATGGGGGTGTGGCCTCGCAGCCGGCATCCCGCCTCTGCCCGCCACGATGTCCCATCGGGTGTACCCGTGCGAGGCAATCGAAGGCGATTGCTGAGATGGGTATCTCAACGGCCGAGATGGCGCACAGGTTCGATGTCAGCCAGAAGATACCTTACCTGGCTTTTAATTAATCCTCGGGCGCATAGACTTAAAGTTGCATGAGAAATGTCCGCCAAATCTACTCGGCGTTTATCAAATGTTATTGACTCACATCGCCTGAATAGTTTGCCCGCTTGGTCAGGCCCATCGACCACTGGGGTATGCCGACGACCCGCGGTGGTGTGGATCTCCATCCGAGCGTTTCCATCCGTTGTTGATTCGGACGCTTTTCGAGGAAGCCGCGCGATCGGTCGTCAACCACTTGACCAGACCTTGGTTCATCCCATCATCCTCACTTGGGAAAATCGCAGAAATTGAAGAGAGGGTAATTTATTCTGCGTAAAAAGCGACATGGATTGTTGATGCAGCGGGGGGCTTTTCAGAACTCCGACAGTGATGTGGGCGTCTCGGCCTGCAAGACGGTTCCCCTGGAATCTGACTCTCGTGGAAGAAGGATGCATCCAGGTGCAGCGCGTGGCGAAGACCCCGCCGTCCCGTCCGTCACAATGACCGACTGCGGTCCGGGCTGGACTGGTCGGGTCGCTAGGTGTAGGAGGTCATGACGTTGTTGACTCGGGCCGGGGCCAACGAGGCCGGCGGGGCGTTCCCGCAGGAGGTATGAGGCCGATGGTAGTTGTAGTGGTTCACCCACACGGCCAGCGCCTCACGCCGAGCTGTCTCTGAGGTATACGGGCGGGCGTAGAGGACCTCATCGACCATCAGCCGGTTGTACCGTTCGACCTTCCCGTTATGGCGCGGGGTGTAGGGGCGGATCCGGTGGTGCCGGCCCCCGAGCGAGACCACCTTGGCGGTGAAGTCCGCAGCCCGATAGTTGTTCCCGTTGTCCGTGATCACCCGGTCCACGGTGATGCCGTGGGCGGCGAAGAACGCCCGCGCCCGGCAGTAGAAGCTCACGGTCGTGGCCGCCCGCTCGTCCTCCAACGCCTCGGTGTAGGCCAGGCGGGTGTACCCGTCGATCGCCGAGTGCAGGTAGGTGTAGCCGACCCGTCGGCCAGGCCCGCGTTTGGCTGCTCGCGCGTTCTCGGAGTCCCGTCCGTGAGCACGCCAGCCTCCCCCCTCGGGGATGCGTCCGATTTTCTTCACGTCCAGGTGCACCATGTGCCCCGGGCCGCGGGCGGTGATCTTCTGTGGTCGTTGGCGCAGGTCCTCACCCGTGGGCGCGAGGTCTCGCAACCGGGAGATGCCCAGCCGGTGCATCCACCTCCCCACGGTGCGCAAGCACAGCTGGTGGCCTTCGGAGACGAGGTGGTGATGGATGCGCCGGGCGGACCACTTCTCGGCCCGGCGCAGGGCCTCCAGCTCGGCCACGATCGCGGGGTCGAGCCGGGCAGGTGAGCGATGGGGCCGGCTCGACCGGTCTTGCAGTCCTGCCTCGCCTTCGGCGCGGTAGCGGGCGACCCAGGTGGCCACCGTGGGCCGACTGACGCGGAACTCGGCGGCCACGTGTGCCTGCGGGATCCCGTCGTGCAGGTGGCGGTGGACCATCCTGAGACGGCCGGTGGGGGTCAGGGGTGCGTTAGCGTGAGTCATGAGTGGGTCTTTTCGGGCAGGTGGGTGGTGTAGGAACTTCCATCCTGCGGCAGGGGCCCGCTCGTCTCATCTCAGCCCGTACCCCGTGGCAAGAACCTCATGACCCACAACAGCTAGGGTGGTCCCGTGAAGACCTTCGACGAGCTGTACGCGGAACTGACGCGCAAGGTGCAGGAGCGCCCCGAGGGCTCCGGCACCGTGGCCCAGATCGACGCCGGCGTCCATGCGATCGGCAAGAAGGTCGTCGAGGAGGCGGCCGAGGTCTGGATGGCCGCCGAGTACGAGTCGGATGAGGCCGCCGCCGAGGAGATCTCGCAGCTGCTGTACCACGTGCAGACCATGATGATCGCCCGCGGCATCAGCCTCGAGGACGTCTACCGCCACCTCTGAGGCCGCCGGCCCCGTTCCCCGCCCGCCCCACCGCACCCCGAGGAGACCGACGCGTGCTGCGCATCGCCGTGCCCAACAAGGGCGCCCTGTCCGAGTCCGCCCGTGAGATCCTGACCGAGGCCGGCTACCGGCAACGCCGGGACTCCCGCGAGCTCGTCCTCGTGGACCCCGAGAACAACGTCGAGTTCTTCTACCTGCGTCCCCGGGACATCGCCGTGTACGTCGGCCAGGGCACCCTCGACGTCGGCCTGACCGGCCGCGACCTGTTCTGCGACGCGCAGGTGGGGGACACCGCCGAGGAGATCATGGCGCTCGGCTTCGGCCGCTCCGTGTTCCGTCTCGCCGCCCCCGTCGGCTCCTTCACCTCCGCCGAGCAGCTCGCCGGCAAGCGCATCGCCACGAGCTACGACGGCCTGCTCTCCGACTACCTGGCCCGCACCGGCCTGGACGCCACGGTGGTGCACCTCGACGGCGCCGTGGAGTCCTCCGTCAAGCTCGGCGTGGCGGACGCGATCGCCGACGTCGTGGAGACCGGCAGCACCCTGCGCGCCGCCAGCATGGAGGTCTTCGGCGAGCCCATCCTCGACTCGGAGGCCGTGCTGATCGGCCGCGCGGGGGAGCGCCCCGAGGGCCTCGACGTGTTGCTGCGCCGCCTCAAGGGCGTGCTCGTGGCCCGCCGGTGGGTCATGATCGACTACGACATCCGTCGTGACCTGCTGGAGGCGGCCACCGCGGTCACCCCGGGGCTGGAGTCACCGACGGTCTCCCCGCTGCGGGACGAGACGATGGTCGCCGTGCGCTCCATGGTCCGCAAGCCGGACGCCAACCGCGTCATGGACGAGCTGTACGCCCTGGGCGCCCGCGGCATCCTGATCTCCGCGATCCACGCGATCCGCCTCTGACGGCCCGCGCCGTCCCGCCCGAGCCCCCCGAGACGAAGGAGCCGACGTGAGCCTCGCCGTGCGTGTCATCCCCTGCCTGGACGTGGACGCCGGGCGTGTGGTCAAGGGCGTGAACTTCGAGAACCTGCGCGACGCGGGCGACCCGGTCGAGCTCGCCCGCCGCTACAACGCCGCCGGCGCCGACGAGATCACGTTCCTCGACGTCACCGCCTCCACCTCGGACCGCGCCACGACCTACGACGTCGTGACCCGCACGGCCGAGGAGGTCTTCATCCCGCTGACCGTGGGCGGCGGCGTACGCACCGTCGAGGACGTGGACCGGCTGCTGCGCACGGGGGCGGACAAGGTCTCCGTCAACACCGCCGCCGTGGCCCGGCCCGAGCTGATCACGGAGATCACCCGCCGCTTCGGGTCCCAGGTCCTCGTGCTCTCCCTCGACGCCCGGCGCACGGAGGACCCGGGCTGCGCCTCCGGCTATGAGGTCACCACCCACGGCGGACGCCGCGGCACCGGCATCGACGCCGTCGCCTGGTGCCGTGAGGCCTCCGAGCGCGGCGTGGGGGAGATCCTGCTCAACTCGATCGACGCGGACGGCACCCGCGAGGGCTTCGACCTGGAGATGATCCGGGACGTGCGCGCCGTGACGCGCGTGCCGCTGATCGCCTCCGGCGGCGCCGGCGAGCCCGAGCACTTCCCGCCCGCCGTCGCGGCCGGTGCGGACGCGGTGCTCGCCGCCTCCCTGTTCCACTTCGGCCCGGACGACATGCTCGCCCGCGTCAAGGACGCCCTGCGGCAGGCGGGGCACACCGTCCGCTGACCCCGGCGGCCACGCCCCGCTCCGGCTCCCTAGACTGGACCTCCATGAGCATCTCCCCGCCCGACGACCTCGTGGCCACCGTGACCTTCGACGACCGGGGCCTGGTGCCCGCCATCGCCCAGCAGGAGGGCACCGGCGAGGTGCTCATGATGGCGTGGATGAACGCGGAGTCCCTGCGCGCGACGCTCGAGACCGGCTGGGCCACCTACTGGTCCCGCTCGCGCGGCGAGCTGTGGCGCAAGGGGGAGACCTCGGGCCACCTGCAGCGGGTGCGCGCGGTCCACGCGGACTGCGACGGCGACACCCTGCTGCTCACCGTGGACCAGACCGGCCCCGCCTGCCACACGGGCACCCGCACCTGCTTCACCGGCCGCGAGCTCGTCATGCCGCCGGCCGCCGTCGACCCCGAGGAGGCCGCCCGATGACCGCCGCCACCACTCCCTCCCGTGCGGAGTTCCTGCGTCTGGCGGACACCGCCCGCGTGATCCCCGTGGTCCGCACGGTGCTGGCGGACGGCCTCACGCCGCTGGCGATCCATCGGCGCCTGGCTGGCTCCCGCCCCGGCACCTTCCTGATGGAGTCCGCCACCCCGGGGGCGGCCTGGTCCCGGTACAGCTTCATCGGGGCCGGCTCCGCCGTCACCCTGACCTCGCGGGACGGCGAGGCGCATTGGCAGGGCACCCCGCCCGAGGGGCTGCCCACGCAGGGCCGAGCCCTGGACGTGCTCGCGGCGTGCCTGCGCCTGCTGCGCACGGACGTGCGCGCCGAGGTCGGAGGCGTTCTGCCGCACCTCGTCTCCGGCATGGCCGGCTTCCTGGGGTGGAACACGGTCCGCGCGTGGGAGCGCCTGCCGCACCCGCCCGAGGACCACCTCGGCCTGCCCGACCTCGCGATGAACCTCGTCACCGACCTGGCCGTGCACGATGCCCTCGACGGCACCGTGACGCTGATCGCCAACGCGGTGAACGGCAACGGCCTGGCCACCGGTGCGGACCGCGCCTACGACGACGCGCTCGCCCGCCTGGACGCGATGGCCGAGCGCCTGGCCGCCCCGGCCGCGGACCCGGTCAGCGACGTCCCGCGCCGCTGGCTCGAGGCGGACGCGGACGAGGTCGCCGCCCAGGCCGAGGACCGGTGGGGTGCCGAAGGCTTCCGCGAGGCTGTCGCGAAGGCCCAGCGGGCGATCCGCGACGGCGACGTGTTCCAGGCCGTCGTCTCCCGCCGTCTCTCGGTCACCACGGACGCCACCGGTCTGGACGTGTACCGCGTCCTGCGCACGGTGAACCCGAGCCCCTACATGTACCTCTTCTCCTTCGAGACCCCGGACGGGGAGCCGTACGAGATCGTGGGCTCCTCGCCCGAGGCGCTCGTGACCGTGCGGGACCGCCGCGTGGTCACCCATCCGATCGCCGGCTCACGGCGGCGCGGGGCCACCGAGAAGGACGACCGCCTCCTCGGCAAGGACCTGCTGGAGGACGAGAAGGAGCGGGCCGAACACCTCATGCTCGTGGACCTCTCCCGCAACGACCTCTCGCGCGTGTGCCGCCCCGGCACCGTCGAGGTCACCCAGTTCATGGAGCTCGAGGCGTTCAGCCACATCCTCCACCTGGTCTCGCATGTGGAGGGCCGCATGCGCGACGACGTCGACGCGCTCGACGTCCTCCGCGCCGCCTTCCCCGCTGGCACGCTGTCCGGTGCCCCGAAGCCCCGCGCCCTGCAGCTGCTGGACGAGTGGGAGCCGACCGAGCGCGGGCCCTACGGCGGCGTCGTCGGCTACTTCGACCTGGCGGGCAACATGGACATGGCGATCAACATCCGCTCGGCCACGCTGCACCGCGGCCAGGCACATGTGCAGGCCGGCGCCGGCATCGTCGCCGACTCCGATCCCGACGCCGAGACTGCCGAGACCGTCACCAAGGCGACGGCGCCGCTGCGGTCCGTGCTGACCGCGGGCGAGCTGGGGCAGGCGTGATGCGCCGCCGCACCGTGGTCCTCGCCGCGCTGGCCGCCGGCGCGCTCGTGCTGCTCACGGCGGGCCGCACCTGGGTGACCGCCACGGGCCTGTCCGGCGGGATCGCCTCCGAGGCGACGACGTCGGGCGGCGCCGCCGCGCCCGTCGCCACCGCCATGGCCCTGGTCGTGATGGCCGGTGCCCTCGCCCTGACCACCGCCCGGCGCCTCGGCGCCGTGATCGTCGGCGTGCTCATGGCGCTGGCCGGGGTCGTGATCGCCTCGACCTCGGTCACCGCCGCCCTGGATCCGGCGACGACGGCGGCCGCCGCGGTCGCCGACGCGACCGGGACCACCGCGCTCGCGCAGGACTACGCAGTGACGGCGTGGCCGTGGGTCGCGGCGGCCGGCGGCGTGCTCGCGGCGCTGTGCGGCGTCGTGGCGGCACTGGCGGGCCGTGGCTGGCGTTCGTCCCGGCGCTACGAGAAGGCGCCTGCGGCCTCCGAGCCCGGCCCGGCCGCCGCCGGGGAGCAGCCCGCGCAGTCCGCCCGCGAGGCGGCCCAGCGCCGGCGCGTGGACCAGATGGACGCGTGGGACGAGCTGTCCCGCGGCAACGACCCCACGTGAGCGCCCGTCTCTCGGACCGCCCCGCACCGCCCGGGTCGTCCCGGGTCACGCGGGCCCGGTCCCGTGCCCGCATGGCACAATGAGGGACAGTCGTCATGTACACCACGCACCAGTGAGGGACAGCCATGAGCCACACCGCGAACACCGCGCACACCGAGCCCACCACCCGTCGCGCCGCCCGCCGCGGCGCCGTCGAGGACGTCGTCGTCACCGAGGACGGCCTGGTGCTCAACGACCCGACCCACCTCGAGCTGCCCGGCCACGGCAACTCGCCCGGCGCGTGGGCCATGGTGGCGCTCGTGCTCGTCGGCTTCGTCGCCGGCTGCGTCGGCCTGCTCGCCGACTGGAGCGTCGTCGTCTGGATCGGCGTGGCCCTGATGGCCGTGGGCGTCGTCGTGGGCATCGTCGCCGGCAAGGCCGGCGCGGGTCGCGGCCAGCACGGTCACTGATCCGCGTGTCCGTCCTCCAGGAGATCATCGACGGCGTCCGTGAGGACCTCGAGCCTCGCCGCCGTGCCCTGCCCGAGGCGCGCCTGTCCGAGCTGGTGGCCGCCGCCCCCGCGCCGCGTGACGCCCACGCGGCCCTGCACGGCGGACGCACCGACCCCGCGGGGATCCGGGTGATCTCCGAGGTGAAGCGGGCGAGCCCCTCCAAGGGGGCGCTCGCCGAGATCCCCGAGCCGGCCACCCTGGCCCGCGCGTACGAGCGCGGCGGCGCCAGTGCCGTCTCCGTGCTCACCGAGGCCCGCCGCTTCGGCGGCAGCCTGGCCGACCTGGACGCCGTGCGTGCCGCCGTCGATCTGCCGGTCCTGCGCAAGGACTTCACCGTCACCGAGTACCAGATCCACGAGGCCCGCGCCCACGGGGCCGACCTGGTCCTGCTGATCGTGGCCGCCCTCGACGACGCCGAGCTGGCCGGCTTCCTGCAGCTCACCGAGTCCCTGGGCATGCACGCCCTCGTGGAGGCCCACACGCCCGAGGAGATCGAGCGCGGCGTCGCCGCCGGCGCCCGCATCCTCGGCGTCAATGTGCGCAACCTCAAGACCCTCGACGTCGACCCGGCCCGCTACGCCGCGCTGGCCGACGGGCTGCCCGAGGACGTCGTCCGGGTCGCCGAGTCGGGCGTCGAGTCCGAGGAGCAGATCAAGGCCTACGCCGCCGCGGGCGCCGACGTCGTGCTCGTGGGCGAGGCCCTCGTGCGCCACGGCGCCCCCGAGGAGGCGCTGCGCGCGTTCCGCGCCGCGTCCCTCACCGTCCGCTGACCGAACCAGACCCGAGGAGCGTGGTCGCCATGAGCGCCGACCGTCCGAGCACCGAGCCCGCGATCGAGTTCGAGGGGCCGTATCAGGGTCAGGCCGGGCCCTACTTCGGCGACTACGGGGGGCAGTGGATGCCCGAGTCCCTCATGGCCGCGCTGCAGGAGCTCACCCGCACCTACGAGGAGGCGCGGCAGGACCCCGCCTTCGAGGCCGAGCTGCGGACCCTGTTCCGGGACTACGTGAACCGGCCCTCCCTGTTGAGCGAGGTGCCGCGGTTCGCCTCGGACACCCCCGGCGTGCGCATCTTCCTCAAGCGCGAGGACCTCAACCACACCGGCTCGCACAAGATCAACAACGTGATCGGCCAGGCGCTGCTCGCCCGTCGCATGGGCAAGACGCGTCTGATCGCGGAGACCGGCGCCGGCCAGCACGGCGTGGCCACGGCGACGGCGGCCGCGCTGTTCGGCATGGAGTGCACCGTGTACATGGGGGAGGAGGACACCCGCCGCCAGGCCCTGAACGTGGCGCGCATGCAGATGCTCGGCGCCGAGGTGGTGCCCGTGGCGATCGGCGCCCGCACCCTGAAGGACGCGATCAACGAGGCCCTGCGGGACTGGGTCGCCTCCGTGGACACCACGCATTACCTGATGGGCACGGTCACGGGCCCGCACCCGTTCCCCGCCATGGTGCGCTACTTCCACTCCGTGATCGGCGAGGAGGCCCGCGAGCAGATCCTGGCGCAGGCCGGCCGCCTGCCGGACGCCGTCGCGGCGTGCGTGGGCGGCGGGTCCAACGCGATGGGCCTGTTCCACGGCTTCCTCGACGACCCTGAGGTGGAGCTCTACGGCTTCGAGGCCGGGGGCGAGGGCCTCGAGACCGGTCGCCACGCCGCGTCCATCACGCTCGGACGCACCGGCGTGCTGCACGGCGCCCGCACGTACCTGATGCAGGACGAGGACGGGCAGACGATCGACTCCCACTCGATCTCCGCCGGCCTGGACTACCCGGCCGTCGGCCCGGAGCACGCCTTCCTGCACGACACGGGCCGCGCCGTCTACGAGCCGGTCTCGGACACCGAGTGCATGGACGCCTTCCTCCGGCTCACGCGCACCGAGGGCATCACGCCCGCCATCGAGTCGGCCCACGCCCTGGCCGGTGCGCTGCGCCTGGCCCGCCGCTGGGCGGACGAGGGCCTCGTGGGGCCGGACGCCCCGGAGGGGGAGGAGCGGATCATCATCGTGAACCTCTCCGGCCGCGGGGACAAGGACGTCGCCACCGCGGCGGCCTGGTTCGGCCTCGGCACGGCCACGGAGGAGAAGGACCCGCTCGAGGAGATGACCCCCGGAGAGGAGCAGTGACCGGCATGACCGTGCACTCCAAGACCGCCGCGGCCCTGGATGCCGCGAAGGCGGCCGGCCGCACCGGCCTCGTCGCCTTCCTGCCGGCCGGCTACCCGTCCGTGGACGAGTGCGTCGAGGCCGTCGTCGCCGCCGCGGAGAACGGCGCCGATGTCATCGAGCTGGGCCTGCCCTACACGGACCCCGTGATGGACGGCCCCGTGATCCAGGCCGCGACCCAGGCCGCCCTGCAGGCGGGTTTCCACGTGGCCGACGTGTTCGACATCATCCGACGGGTGACCCAGCGCACTGACGCCGCGGTGCTGGTGATGACGTACTGGAACCTCGTGGACCGCATGGGCGTCGACGAGTTCGCGCGCCGCCTCGCCGAGGCCGGGGGCGCCGGTCTCGTCACCCCTGACCTCGTGCCCGAGGAGGCCGGCGCCTGGATGGAGGCCTCGGACCGTCACGGCCTGGACCGCGTGTTCCTCACCGCGCCCTCGTCCACGGACGAGCGGGTGCGCCTCACCGTCGACTCCTCCCGCGGCTTCGTGTACGCCGTGTCGGTCATGGGCGTCACCGGCGCCCGCGACGCGGTGTCCACCGTGGCCGAGACCGTGGTCCGCCGGGCTCAGGATGCCGGGGCGGAGCACGTGTGCGTTGGCCTCGGCGTCTCCCGGGCCGCGCACGTCCGCGAGATCGGCGCCTACGCCGACGGCGCGATCGTCGGCACGGCCCTGGTGCGCGCGCTGACGGACGGCGGGCCGCAGGCCGTGGGCACGCTGACCCGCGAGCTCGCCGCCGGCACGGTCCGAGAGGGCTGAGGGTGACCGCCGCCCTGGCCCCGCTCGCCGCCTTCCCCGCCCCCGGGTGGGACGGGTTCCAGCTGGGCCCGGTGAAGATCCACGCGTACGCGCTGTGCATCATCCTGGGCATCGTCCTGGCGCTGTGGCTCGCCGAGCGTCGGTGGCGCGCCCGCGGCGGCCCCGAGGACCGTGTGCTCGACATCGCCCTGTGGGCCATCCCGTTCGGCTTCGTGGGCGGTCGGCTCTACCACGTGTTCTCCTCACCGGACCGGTACTTCGGGCCCGGCTTCGACGGCACGGGCGACCCGATCCAGATCCTGTACGTGTGGAACGGTGGACTGGGCATCTGGGGCGCGATCGCCCTCGGCGCCGTGGGCGCGTGGATCGCGTGCCGCCGCTACGGGCTGCGGCTGACGGCCTTCGGCGACGTCGTCGCGCCGGGCATCCTGCTGGCCCAGGCCATCGGCCGGTGGGGCAACTGGTTCAACCAGGAGCTCTTCGGCGGCCCGACGACCCTGCCCTGGGGGCTCGAGGTCGACCCGGCCAGCCCGAACTTCCCGGCCGGCTACGCCCCGGACACGCTGTTCCACCCCACGTTCCTCTACGAGTGCCTGTGGAACCTGGCCGGGGTCGCGCTGCTGCTCCTCGTGGACCGCGCGCTGCACCTGCGCCACGGCCTCATGCTGTGGTCCTACGTCGCCTGGTACACCGCGGGCCGCACGTGGATCGAGATGCTGCGCATCGACGACGCCGAGATGGTCACGCTCTTCGGCGTCACCCAGCGGCTCAACGTGTGGACGTCCCTGCTGGTGTTCGTCATCGCCCTCGCGTTCATCGTCGGGATCCTGCTGCGCCATCGCGGCGCGGCCGCCGGCCCCCACGCCCACCAGAGCGTGTGGCGCGCCGGGCACGCCCCCGAGGGCGACGACGGCGCCGCCGTCGCCGCGGGCCGCTCCGGGTCCCACGCCGTGGGCGCGGCGGAGGACGACGCCGTCCGGCGCTGACCCGCTCCCCGGCGCGCCCGCGAGGGGCGCCCGGGGCCCCGGTGTCCCACATGGTGGACATTCGGCGTGTCACAGAACGTCCGGTTCCGCACAGTGGGACGTCGCGCCCGGTAGCGTCTCTTCCACCTCGGGGCCGTCGGCCCCGAGCGTCGGGGCCAGCGCCGTCCCCGTCCGAACCCTGCTCTCCGGAAAGGACGGCACCATGCCCGTGGCATCCTCGCCCGCCTCGGCCCCCCGCGCGGGGGGACCGGTGGATCCCTTCGTCCGCTATGCGGACGTCCCCGCCGCCCAGGGCCTCTACGACCCGTCCCGGGAGACCGAGAACTGCGGCCTCGCCGTCATCGCCACCCTGCGGGGCACCCCGGGCCACGACATCGTCCAGCACGCGCTGACCGCCCTGCGCGCGCTCGAGCACCGCGGGGCGGTGGGCGCCGACGAGGGCACCGGCGACGGCGCCGGCCTGCTGACCCAGATCCCCGACGAGCTGTTCCGTGCCGTCGTCGACGCCGAGCTGCCCCCCGTGGGCGAGTACGTCGCCGGCACCGCCTTCCTGCCGCCCGTCGACGGCGAGCGCGCCGAGGCGAAGGAGGCCGTCGAGCGGCTGGCCGAGGAGGAGGGGCTGCAGGTCCTGGCGTGGCGCGAGGTGCCCACCGACCCCTCGGCCCTGGGCGTCGGCTCCCGGGCGGCCATGCCCGCGTTCGAGCAGCTGTTCCTGTCCCTGGCGGACGGTCAGGACGGCACCGAGCCGGGGCAGTCGCTGGACGTGCGGGCGTGGCGGGTGCGCCGCCGCGCCCAGTCCCGCGCCGGCGTCTATTTCCCCTCGCTCTCGTCCCAGACGATCGTCTACAAGGGCATGCTGACGACGGCCCAGCTGGAGCCGTTCTACCCGGACCTCTCCGACGAGCGGTTCACCACCCGGCTGGGCGTGGTCCACTCGCGGTTCTCCACCAACACGTTCCCCTCGTGGCCGCTGGCCCAGCCGTTCCGCACCATCGCGCACAACGGCGAGATCAACACGGTCAAGGGCAACCGCAACTGGATGCGCGCCCGTCAGGGCCAGCTCAAGCACCCGATGCTCGGCGAGGTCCCCGAGGACCTGTTCCCGCTGATCAGCCCCATCGGCTCGGACTCGGCCTCCTTCGACGAGGTCGCGGAGCTGCTCATGCTCTCCGGGCGCCCGCTCACCCAGGCGATCATGATGATTATCCCGGAGGCGTGGGAGAACCACGCGACCATGGACCCGGCCCGCCGCGCCTTCTACCAGTACCACTCCATGCTCATGGAGCCCTGGGACGGACCGGCCGCCGTCGCCTTCTCCGACGGCACCCAGGTGGGCGCCGTGCTGGACCGCAACGGCCTGCGCCCCGCCCGCTGGTGGGTCACCGACGACGGCCTCGTCGTCCTGGCCTCCGAGGTCGGCGTCGTGCCGATCGAGCCCTCGGCGGTGGTGCGCAAGGGGCGCGTGGCCCCGGGGCGCATGTTCCTCGTGGACACCGAGCAGGGCCGGATCATCGGCGACGACGAGATCAAGGCCGAGGTCGCCTCCGCCCAGCCGTGGGAGGACTGGGTGCGCCAGAACCTCCTGGACCTGGAGTCGCTCCCCGAGCGCGAGCACGTCCGCCACACCTCCGAGTCGATCCTGCAGCGTCAGCGCATCTTCGGGTACACCTCGGAGGAGCTGCGCATCCTCGTCGGGCCGATGGCCCAGACGGGCGCCGAGCCGCTCGGTGCGATGGGCACGGACACGCCCATCGCCGTCCTCGCCAAGCGGCCCCGGCTGCTCTTCGACTACTTCGTGCAGTCCTTCGCCCAGGTGACGAACCCGCCGCTCGACGCGATCCGCGAGGAGCAGGTGACCTCGATGCGCACCGCGATCGGCCCGCAGGGCAACGTGCTCTCCCTCGAGCAGGTGCGCACCCGCCAGGTCGACGTCCCGTTCCCCGTGATCGACAACGACCAGCTGGCCCGCATCCAGCACCTGCGCGACGCCGACGGCACCCGCCTGACCCTCAAGGTGAACGGCGTGTACCGGGTGGCCGGAGGCGTCGAGGAGCTCCGCGCCCAGCTGAAGGCGATCTGCGAGCAGGTCTCGGCCGCCGTCAACCGCGGCGTGGAGTACGTGGTGCTGTCCGACCGCGGCGCCACCGCCCAGTGGGCGCCGATCCCGTCCCTGCTGCTGACCTCCGCCGTGCACCACCACCTGCTGGCCTCGGCCAACCGCACCAAGAGCTCGCTGATCGTCGAGGCGGGCGACGTGCGCGAGGTCCACCATGTGGCCGTCCTGCTCGGCTACGGGGCCTCCGCGGTCAACCCGTACCTGGCCATGGAGTCCGCCGAGGAGCTCGTGCGCACGGGGGAGGTCTCGGGCGTCACCGCCGAGCAGGCCGTGGCGAACCTGATCAAGGCGCTCGGCAAGGGCGTCCAGAAGATCATGTCCAAAATGGGCATCTCCACGGTCGCCTCCTACACCGGCGCCCAGACGTTCGAGGCGCTCGGCCTGTCCCGGCGCTTCGTGGACCGCTACTTCGTGGGCACCACGAGCCCGCTCGACGGCGTGGGCATCGACGTCGTCGCCGCCGAGATCCAGGCGCGCCACGAGTTCGCGTATCCGCCGGACGGCAACGACATCAACCCGTACCGCGAGCTCGAGGTGGGCGGCGAGTACCAGTGGCGGCGCGAGGGCGCGCCGCACCTGTTCAACCCCGAGACCGTGTTCCGCCTCCAGCACTCCACGCGGGAGCGGCGCTACGACGTCTTCAAGGACTACACGCGTCGCGTGGACGACCAGGCGGAGGAGCTCATGACCCTGCGCGGGCTCATGCGCCTGCGTACGGGCGAGCGGCCGCCGGTGCCCGTCTCCGAGGTGGAGCCCGTCGAGTCGATCGTGCGCCGCTTCTCCACCGGCGCGATGTCCTACGGCTCCATCTCGCAGGAGGCGCACGAGACCCTCGCGATCGCCATGAACCGCCTCGGCGCCCGCTCGAACTCGGGCGAGGGCGGCGAGGACCCCGAGCGCCTGCTGGACCCGGAGCGCCGCTCGAAGATCAAGCAGATCGCCTCGGGCCGGTTCGGCGTCACCAGCCTGTACCTGGCCACCGCGACCGACCTGCAGATCAAGATGGCCCAGGGCGCCAAACCCGGCGAGGGCGGCCAGCTGATGGGGACCAAGGTGTACCCGTGGGTCGCCCGCACGCGGCACTCGACCCCGGGCGTCTCCCTGGTGTCGCCGCCGCCGCACCACGACATCTACTCGATCGAGGACCTGGCGCAGCTGATCCACGACCTCAAGCGGGCCAACCCGACCGCGCGGGTCCACGTCAAGCTCGTCTCCGAGTCCGGCGTGGGCACGGTGGCCGCGGGCGTCGCCAAGGCGCGCGCCGACGTCGTGCTCATCTCCGGCCACGACGGCGGAACGGGCGCCTCCCCGCTGAACTCCCTCAAGCACGCGGGCACCCCGTGGGAGATCGGCCTGGCCGAGGCGCAGCAGACGCTCATGCTCAACGGCCTGCGCGAGCGCGTCACCGTCCAGGTGGACGGGCAGCTCAAGACCGGCCGGGACGTCGTGATCGCCGCACTGCTCGGGGCCGAGGAGTTCGGCTTCGCGACCGCCCCGCTCGTGGTCTCCGGCTGCATCATGATGCGCGTGTGCCACCTGGACACGTGCCCCGTGGGCGTGGCCACCCAGAACCCCGAGCTGCGCGCGCGCTTCACGGGCAAGCCCGAGTTCGTCGTCAACTTCTTCGAGTTCATCGCGCAGGAGGTCCGCGAGCTGCTCTCGCAGCTGGGCTTCCGCACGCTCGACGAGGCGATCGGCCACCGCGAGCTGCTCGACGTGGACGCGGCCCTGCACCACTGGAAGTCCGAGGGCCTGGACCTCTCGGGCATCCTCGCGGACCCCTCCGTCGGCCGGCGTCCGGGCCACGAGGACGCGCCCATGCGCCGCACCACCGAGCAGGACCACGACCTCGCCTCCCACATCGACCACCGGTTCATCGCCCGGCTGGGGGACACGCTCACGACGGGCACGCCCGTCGTGATGGACGAGGCCGTCGTGAACACGGACCGGTCCGTGGGCACGCTGCTGGGCTACCACGTCACGAGCACGCGGCTCGCCGACGAGCTGGACGACGACACGATCACCGTGCGCCTGACGGGCGAGGCCGGCCAGTCCCTCGGCGCCTTCCTGCCCGCCGGCGTCACCCTGCGGCTCTCGGGCGACGCCAACGACTACGTCGGCAAGGGCCTGTCGGGGGGACGCGTGATCGTCCGCCCCGACGCCGAGGCCCCGTTCGTGGCCGAGGAGAACACCGTGGCCGGCAACGTGATCGGCTACGGCGCCACCTCGGGCCAGCTGTTCCTGCGCGGCCGCGTGGGGGAGCGGTTCCTCGTGCGCAACTCCGGCGCCACCGCGGTGGCCGAGGGCATCGGCGACCACGGCCTGGAGTACATGACCGGCGGTGAGGCGCTGATCCTCGGCGAGACCGGCCGCAACCTCGCCGCCGGCATGTCCGGCGGGCGGGCCTGGGTGCTGGACCTGGACCGGGAGGACCTGAACCCACTCGCCGTCCGCGAGGACGCCCTGATCCTCGAGGCGCCGTCCGCGCAGGACCGGCTGCGGATCGCCGAGCTGCTGGAGCTGCACCGCGCGGAGACGGGCTCCGCCGTCGCCGCCGCGCTGCTCGCCGACCTGCGGGCCGGCGGGGACGCCGCCGACGCCGCGTGGGACCGCTTCACGACCGTCCTGCCCCGGCAGTACGACCTCGTGCTGCGCACCCGTCAGGCCGCGACGGCCGAGGGACTCGACCCGGACGGGGAGGCCGTCTGGGACCGACTGCTGGAGGTGACCCGTGGCTGATCCGCGCGGATTCCTGAAGAACCGGGAGCGCGTCGAGCGCCCCACGCGTCCAGTGCCGGTGCGCATCATGGACTTCAAGGACGTGTACGTCCGCCAGGACGAGGCGATCGTGCGCACCCAGGCCGGCCGGTGCATGGACTGCGGCATCCCGTTCTGCCACTCCGGGTGCCCGCTGGGCAACCTCATCCCGGAGTGGAACGACCTGGTCCGGCGGGGACGCTGGGACGAGGCCGCCGCGCGACTGCACTCGACCAACAACTTCCCCGAGGTCACCGGGCGGATCTGCCCCGCCCCGTGCGAGGACTCCTGCACCCTGGGCATCAACCAGCCCGCGGTCACCATCAAGCAGACCGAGGTGGCGATCGCGGAGCAGATCTTCGACAACGACTGGCTCGAGCCGGTCGTGCCGGCCCGCCTGAACGGCCACACCGTGGCCGTCGTCGGCTCGGGCCCGGCGGGACTGGCCGCGGCGCAGCAGCTCACCCGCGCCGGCTTCACCGTGGTGGTCTACGAGCGCGACGAGCGCCTCGGCGGCCTGCTGCGGCTGGGCATCCCGGACTTCAAGCTGGAGAAGGACGTCCTGGACCGGCGCCTGGCGCAGATGGAGGCCGAGGGCACCCGGTTCCGCACCGGCGTGGAGATCGGCGTCGACCTGCCCTGGGACCAGCTCAAGGCCCGCTTCGACGCCGTGATCGTGGCGACCGGCGCCCCCGTGGCCCGCGAGCTGCCCGTCCCCGGCCGCGGCCTCGACGGGATCCACCTCGCCATGGACTACCTCGTGCAGTCCAACCGCGCGGTCGCCGGCGACGAGGTCCCGGACCAGATCTCCGCCGAGGGGCGCCACGTGGTGATCCTCGGCGGCGGCGACACTGGCGCGGACTGCATCGGCACCGCGCACCGCCAGGGGGCGGCGTCCGTGACGACGCTGGCGATCGGCCAGCAGCTGCCGGTCGAGCGCCCCGTCCACCAGCCGTGGCCCACGATCCCCAAGGTCCACCAGCAGACCACGGCCGACGCCGAGGGCGGCGCCCGCGCGCACCTTGCCTCCACGGTCGAGTTCCTCGGCGACGAGCACGGCCGCGTGCGCGCCCTGCGCGTGGCGGAGACCGAGTACCGCGAGGACGGCACGCGCGGGCCCAAGGCGGGCACCGAGCGCGAGGTCCAGGCGGACCTGGTGCTGCTGGCGCTGGGCTTCACCGGCATCGAGGAGGGGCTGCTCACGCAGCAGCTCGGCGTGCACGTGACACGCGGGCTCGTGGCCCGGAAGGACGGGTACGAGACCGACGAGCCGGGCGTGTTCGCGTGCGGCGACGCCGGGCGCGGCGCCTCCCTGGTGGTCTGGGCCATCGCCGAGGGGCGTGCGTGCGCGCAGGAGGTCGACGAGTCGCTCGAGCGCTGGTCCCGACTGCCGCACCCCGTGGACCCGGACGACCGCGGCCTCGTCCTCGGCTGAGTCCTCCGTCTCATCTTCCGACGCCACGCGGGCCCGCCCTCCACCGAGGGCGGGCCCGCCCCCTATCGTGGGTCGCATGCGACACGCCAAGATCATCGCCACCTTCGGGCCCGCCACCGACTCCGACGAGACCACCCGCTCGATCATCCGGGCGGGGGCGGACGTGGTCCGCCTCAACATGAGCCACGGGGACCACGAGGTGCACGCGGCCTCCTTCGAGCGGGTGCGCCGGCTCAGCGTGGAGGAGCGGCGCCCGGTCGCGATCTTCGCGGACCTCCAGGGCCCCAAGATCCGCCTCGGCCGCTTCACCGACGGCCCGCATCTGCTCGAGAGGGGCGATCGGATCACCATCACCACCCGGGACGTGCCCGGGACCCGCGAGCTGGTCGGCACCACCCACAAGGGGCTGCCCGGGGACGTCGCCCCCGGTGACGTGCTCCTGGTGGACGACGGCAAGGTGCGCCTGCGCGCCGTCGAGGTCACGGACACGGACGTGCTGGCCGAGGTCGAGGTGCCGGGCATGGTCTCGGACAACAAGGGGATCAACCTGCCCGGCGTGGCGGTGAACGTGCCCGCCCTGTCCGAGAAGGACGAGCGCGACCTGCGCTGGGCGCTGCGCACCGGCGTGGACATGGTGGCGCTGTCCTTCGTGCGGGACGCCGCGGACGTGGACCGGGTGCACGAGATCATGGACGAGGAGGAGCGCCGGGTCCCGGTCATCGCCAAGATCGAGAAGCCCCAGGCGGTGGAGAACCTCGAGGCCATCGTGGACGCGTTCGACGCCATCATGGTGGCCCGCGGCGACCTCGGTGTGGAGCTGCCGCTCGAGGACGTGCCCGTGGTGCAGAAGCGTGCGGTGGACCTCGCCCGCCGGTGGGCGAAGCCGGTCATCGTGGCCACCCAGGTGCTCGAGTCGATGATCGACAGCCCGCGCCCGACGCGCGCCGAGGCCTCGGACTGCGCCAACGCCGTGCTCGACGGCGCGGACGCCGTCATGCTCTCGGGCGAGACCTCAGTGGGCGCGTATCCAGTCGAGACGGTCCAGACGATGGCCCGGATCATCGAGTCCACCGAGACCCACGGCCTCGAACTCATCCACCCGCTCGGCTCGCGTCCCCGCACGCGCGGCGGCGCGATCACCCGGGCCGCCGTCGAGGTCGCGAACCAGCTCGAGATCCCGTTCCTCGCCACGTTCACCGAGTCCGGCGACTCGGCCCGTCGGCTCAGCCGCCTGCGGCCGCGTCAGCCGATCTACGCGTTCACCCACCACGAGCACACGCACAACATCCTGTGCCTGACGTGGGGCGTCTACCCGAAGATGGTCCCGTTCCAGGACTCCACGGACAAGATGACCCTCCAGGTCGAGCAGTCGCTCACGTCGGAGGGCATCGCCGAGCACGGCGACCTCGTGGTGATCGCCGCCGGGTCCCCTCCCGGGGCCGTGGGCTCCACGAACACGCTGCGTGTGCACCGCGTGGGCGACGACGCCGCGGGCGGCTCGTCCGCCGCCTCGCCGCAGACGCGCGAGCCGGTCGGCTTCTGGCCGGCCCGCTCCCCGCTCTGACGAGCGCGCGGGCGCCGCTCAGCCGACCTGGTCGATGACGGCCTGCGCGACCTCCCGCATGGCTAGGCGCCGGTCCATGGAGGTCTTCTGGATCCAGCGGAAGGACTCGGCCTCGGTCAGGCGCATCCGCTCCTGGAGCAGCGCCTTGGCCCGGTCCACGATCTTGCGGGTCTCCAGGCGGTCGCCCAGGTCCCGCACCTCGGCCTCGAGGCTGCGCAGCTCGTCGAAGCGGGCCACGGCCAGTTCGATGGCGGGGACCAGGTCGGCCTCGGTGAAGGGCTTGACCACGTAGGCCATGGCCCCGGCGGTCCGGGCGCGCTCCACCAGCTCGCGCTGGCTGAAGGCGGTCAGCATGACCACGGGGGCGAGCCGTTCCCCGGCGATCTCGCCCGCAGCCGCGATGCCGTCCATCACGGGCATCTTCACGTCCATCACCACGATGTCCGGGCGGTGCTCGCGCACGGCCTCGACGGCGGCGCGGCCGTCGCCGGCCTCGGCGACCACCCGGTAGCCCGCCCCGGTGAGCACCTCCACCAGGTCGAGGCGGATGAGGGTCTCGTCCTCGGCGACGACGGCCCGCAGGCCGGTCTCCTCGGGAGGCGTCAGCGTGGACACGGCAGCTCCTTCGCGCGGGCCGGGACGGCGTCGGTGCGGCGCCGCTGGTGGTCCACCAGGCTACCGTGCGCGATGAGTGCGGCGCGGGCGCGGCGGCGGTGACCCCCCGCCGGAAGGCCGGGGACGCCGGGTCGGGGCGCTGATAGGGTGATCGAGTCCCGCCTCCGGGCGGCACTGCCCGAATGGTGGAATCGGTAGACACGCCGCACTCAAAATGCGGTGCCGAGAGGCGTGTGGGTTCGAGTCCCACTTCGGGCACCGTCGGCGCGCGGCCACCCGCCGTGGGCGCCGTGTCCGTGACCGATCGACCCGAGATGAGTGGTGTCCTGTGCTCCTGACCAGCCTCCTGCTGACCCTCCTCTCGGTGGTGGCGGCCGTCCCGGCCTCCCGGGCGCTGGGCAGGGACGCGGGCTGGGTCCTGGCCGCACCCCTGCTGGCCGCGGCCGGCGTGCTGATCGCGGCGTGGACGGGCGACGTCCGGACGGAGCACCATCCGTGGATCCCCGCGGTCGGGGTGGACCTCGACCTCCGGCTGAACGGCCTGGCCCTGGTGTTCGCCATGATCGTCCTCGTCATCGGCGCCGCGATCCTCGCCTACTCCAGCCGGTACCTCAGTCGGGACCGCACGGAGAGCCGACCCGGCTCCTTCTACCTGCTGATGACCGCGTTCGCGGCGTCGATGCTGCTGCTGGTGCTCGCCGACAACATCGTGGTCCTCTTCGTCGCGTGGGAGTTCACCTCCTTCACCTCCTTCTTCCTCATCGGGCGCTCGGGGGACCATGCCCGCGACCCCGCGATCCGGACCCTGCTCGTGACCGTGGGCGGCGGCCTCGCGCTGCTGGCCGCCGTCGCCCTCATGGCCGTGCGGACCGGCACTGCCTCGCTGTCCGGGGTGTTGGCCTCGGACGTGTGGTCCGAGGCGGGCTTCACCACCACGGTCGCCGTCCTGCTGGCGGTGGCCGCGTTCACCAAGTCCGCCCAGTTCCCGTTCCAGGCGTGGCTGCCGGACTCCATGGTGGCCATCTCCCCGGTCTCCGCCTACCTGCACGCCGCGGCGATGGTCAAGGCCGGCATCTTCCTGCTGCTGGTGTTCAGCCCGGTCCTGGCCGGGAACCCGGTGTGGTCCGCGCTGTTGATCGGCTCGGGCCTCATCACGGCCCTGCTGGGCGCCGTCTCCGCGATCCGTCGCCACGACCTCAAGGGTCTGCTGGCCTACTCCACGATGAGCCAGTTGGGCCTGCTGGTGACCGCCATCGGCATCGGCACCCCCGTCGCGCTTACCGCGGCGATCGTGCACACCGTGGCGCACGCGCTGTTCAAGTCGGCGCTGTTCATGCTGATCGGCGTGGTCGACCACGAGGCCGGCACCCGCGACCTGCGAGAGCTCGCGGCCCGCCACGTGCGCATGCCGGTCACCGGCACGGCGATCGCCGTCGCCGCCCTGTCGATGGCGGGCATCCCGCCGCTGTTCGGCTTCATCTCCAAGGAGGGCCTGGTCGAGGCCGCTCTCGGGACCCCCGGTCCCGCATGGCTCCCCGTCCTCGTCACCGCCGGCATCGCCCTGACCTCCGTGTTCACCGTGGCCTACTCCGGCCGTCTCGTGCTCGGCGCCCTGGGCCTCTGGGGTCCAAGCCCGGACGGGGCCGCCCATTCGTGGCCGACCGGCCGGGAGGACGAGGTCCACGAGGCTTCTGCCACCTTCTGGGGCGTGCCCGTGCTGGCCGCGGCCGCGGGCGTGGCCCTGGGCCTGCTGCCCGGTGTGCTGGACACCCCCGTCTCCTACGCGGCCGAGGCCGCCTCCGGCGCGGAGGTGCACGCGCACCTGGCGCTGTGGCACGGCGTGAACACGGCCCTGCTCGTCTCCGCCGCCATCATCGTGCTCGGTCTGCTGCTGGTGGCCTTGCGCCGCCCGGTGGAGCGCGTGGCCTCCCACGCCGCCCTGCCGTTCTCCGCCCTGGATGCGGTGGACGAGGTTCGGCACCGGCTGATCGGCGTCGGCGCGGTCGTCTCGCGCGCCTCCGGCACCCTGGCTCCCCGCCCCCACCTCCTCATCCCCGCCCTGGTCCTGGGGCTCCTCGCCGTGGCCGGTGTCGCCACGATCGAGGATTTGCCTGCCGTCGTCGGCCAGCCCTCGCGCTGGCACGACTGGGTGCTGGTCGTCCTGGTGGGTGCCGGCGTGATCGCCACCATCCGCGCCAAGACGCGCATCGCCGCCATGGTGGTGGTCGGCGTCGTAGGGTTCGGCATGACCCTGTGGTTCCTCACCCTCGGCGCCGTGGACGTGGCCCTGACCCAGCTGATGGTCGAGGTGCTCACGGTGTGCGTCATGGTGCTGCTGCTGCGCCGCCTGCCCGCCCGCTTCAGCGACGAGCCGACCCCGCGCAGGATGCAGGCGGTCCTCGCCGCCTCCGTCGCCGGCGTCGCCGCGACCCTGGGCGTGCTCGCGTTCACCGGCCGCTCCAGCATGTCGGAGATCGCCCACTTCTACCTGACCCAGAGCTATGCCCAGGCTGGGGGGACCAACGTGGTGAACGTGATCCTCGTGGACTTCCGCGCCGTGGACACGTGGGGCGAGATGACCGTGCTCGGGGCGACGGCGCTGACCATCGCGGCCCTGTTGCTCAACCGTCGGCCGACGCCTCCACAGCCCTCCGCCGTGGACATGCGCTCCCCACTCGCCCACGTGCGCGAGAACCTCGTCCACATCCGGGTGTTCGGCCGTGTCTTCGGCGTGCTGATCATCCTGCTGTCCGCGTTCCTGCTGCTGCGCGGGCACTACGAGCCCGGCGGCGGCTTCATCGCCGCACTGGTCGCCGGTGCCGGCTACGCCCTGCTCTACCTGGCCGCCGACTCGGACACGGCCCCGGAGTTGCGGTGGCCGTACCTGGCCTTCATCGGCTCGGGCATCGCCGTCGGCACCGCGACGGGGATCGTCGGTTACCTCACCGGCAAGGGCTTCCTCGGAGCCGCGGGAGTGAAGGTCCTGGACTACGGGCTCTCCACCACGCTCGCGTTCGACATGGGCGTGTACCTGGCCGTGATCGGCCTGATCGTGGCCGCGTTCTCCCTGCTCGGCCCCGAGCGGCCGGGTGAGGACCCGCTCCGCGCCTCGAGCCGTGACCCCGGCGTCGCGCCGGCGGCCCCGTCCTCCGATCCCTCGGCCCCGACCACCACGACTGCACGAGAGGAGGTCACCCGATGACCGTCGCCCTTACCGTGGGACTTCTGACCTTCGGCGCGTTCTACCTGTTCTCCAAGCGCGAGCTGCTGCGCGTGATCCTCGGCATGGTCCTGCTGGGCCACGCCGCCAACCTGGCCATCATCGCCGCGGGCGGCACCGACCGCCGCGGGCTGCCCTTCGCGGGGACCTCAGACGTCGAGGTGCAGGCCGATGCCCTGCCGCAGGCCTTCGTCCTGACCGCTATCGTGATCGCCTTCGCGATCACCGTGCTGCTGCTCGCGCTGGCCGTCACCGGGCGCGCGGACGACGCGGTGGCCTCGCCGGGGGAGACCCGCGACTCCCTGGAGCAGGCCGCCGCCGACGCACGCTTCCCGCGCGAGGAGCGGCACGCCGCGGCCGGCCGGATCGCGCAGCACTACGCCGGCCAGGGCCCGGAGGTGCGTCGATGAGCGCCGTCCCGCTGGGCCAGCTGCTGCCCCTCTTCGCCGCCGTCCCGCTGCTGTCCGCCGGTCTGCTCGTGCTGGCGGGGGAGCGTCCCCGCCTCCACCGGGCAGTCCTGTTCGCGGTGCTCGGACTCGTCACCACCGGCGGGCTGGCCCTGGGCGTCCACGCCCTCGACGGGTCCGTGCTCGCCACCTCGCTGGGCGGCTGGCCCGGGGGCATCGGGATCGGCTTCGCAGCGGACATGCTGTCCGCCCTGATGCTCGTGCTCACGAGCGCCCTCACGATCGTGGGCGCGGCGTTCGCCTACGGCTCCCGCGTCGCTAACTCCCAGTTCTTCGCCCCGCTGCTCCTGATCCTCATCGGCGGAGTCAACGGCGCCCTGCTGACGGCGGACCTGTTCAACCTGTTCGTGTTCATCGAGGTCATGTTGGTGCCCAGCTACGGCCTCTACGTCCTCTCCGCCAACCGCCGTGAGCCCCTGCGCCGAGTGGACGGGGCGCGGCTGTACGTCACCCTCAACCTGCTAACCTCCACGATCCTCCTGGTCGGCGTCGGCTTCGTCTACGGGCTGACCGGCTCGGTGAACCTCGCGATGCTCGCCGGGTCCGCCGCGGCGGACCCACGCATCGCGATCGCCGCGGGCATGGTGCTGTTCGCACTGTCCATCAAGGCCTCGGTGGCCCCGCTGCACGGCTGGCTGGCCTGGGCGTACTCCTCGACCTCCCCGGCGGTGACGGCCCTCTTCGCCGCCCTGCACACCAAGGTCGCCGTGTACGGGCTCTACCGGATCTACTCCGTCATGTACGACGGCGATGCGCGTCTGCTGCCGCTCATCCTGGTCCTGTCCCTCGCCACCCTCGTGGTGGGTGCGCTCGCCTCGGTCGGTGAGCACGGTGTGCGCGCCGTGTTGTCGTGGCAGATGGTGAGCGGCATCGGCGGCATCCTCGTCGGACTCGGGCTCTCCACGCGCCTGGGTCTCGCGGCGGGCCTGTTCTACCTCGTGCACCACATGGTGGCGATGGGCTGCCTCCTGATGGCCGCCGGCGCGATCGAGGTGCGCTACGGCACCGGCCGTCTCGCGGACCTGCAGGGCCTGGCCCGGCGCGAGCCGCTGATCGCCGTCGCCTTCTTCGTGGGCCTGCTCTCCCTGGTCGGCATCCCGCCCTTCTCCGGGTTCGTGGGCAAGCTCATGCTCGTCAGCGCCGGCCTGGACGCCGGCCGCGGTGTCACCGCTGCGCTGGTGCTGGGCGCCTCCCTGGTGAGCCTGTGGGCTCTGCTGCGGGTGTGGGACGCCTGGTTCTGGGGCGCTCCGACGGCCCCACACGGGCACCGCGAGCGCCTGGCCACCGCGGCCATGCCCATCGTGGGCCGGGCGGGCTCCGTGCCGTCGCCCTCCGGCCGCGGCTCGAGCACCGACCACGAGCGCACCGAGTCGTGGGCCTCGCAGGAGACCCTCGATCCGCCCACGGGCGTGCTGCCGGTGACCGTGGATCCGGACGAGGACGTCACGCGCTCCCGCATCCCAGGCCGGCTGGCCGCCCCCGCCGTCGTCCTAGCTATGGCCACCCTCGCCCTCGGGCTCGGCGGTCAGGCCCTGTGGACCGTCACCGACCTCGCGGCTCAGGGCCTGATGGACCCCAGCAGGTACATCGAGGCGGTGCTCAACCCATGAGCACCGCACTCCCGCAGCCTCCGGAAGGAGACGCCCCCATGCACACCGTCGCCCCCGCCGACGGGACCGTCGACCTGGCGCCCGGCACGGCCTCCGCCGTGTCCTGGCCTTGGCGGTGGCTCGTGTTCTGGTGCTGGTACGCGTGGGCCCTGGTGACCTCTTCGAAGGCGGTCATCAAGGACCTCGTCACCCCCGGCGTCCAGGCGCGCTCGGGCATCGCCCGCGTGCGCAGCAACTGCCGCACGGACGCCGAGGTCACCCTGCTCTCGGCGCTGATCACCCTGACGCCCGGCACGTTGACGCTGGGCACCCGGCGTGCCGGCGCCGTCGGTGACGAGGACGGTGACCCGGACGCGCGGCGCCTGCTCTACGTGCACGGCCTGTACGCTGACGACGCCGACGCCCTCCGCGCGGAGATCCACGACATGGAGGCGCGCATGCTCCACGCGATGCGGAAGACGGGGGTGGCATGATGCCCTTCGCCTACGACTGGTCCCTGGTGGGGATCGACCTGGCCATCGCGCTGCTGACCGTGTCGGCGCTCGTGTCCGCGTACCGGATCGTGGTGGGCCCGCTCGACGCGGACCGCGCGGTCTCGGGCGACCTGCTCACGTTCAGCGTGCTCGGGATGCTCGTGCTGTTCGGCGTCCGGGCGGACAACCCGTGGACGTTCGACTTGGTCCTGATCGCCGCGGTCGTGGCCTTCCTGTCCGGCATGTCCCTGGCCCGCGCGCTCACGCGCGGCAAGCGTTGAGGAGGTCGCACCCGTGGACGTCGTCCTGACCGCCGCCGGCTCCGTGCTCGTGGTGATCGGAGCCCTTGCGTTCGTCACCGCGGGACTCGGTCTGATCCGGTTCCCCGACCCTTACACCCGCGTCTCCGCCGTGGGCACCGCCGGCGGCGTCGGGATGATCCTGATCGTGGTGGGCGCCCTGCTACTGGCCCCGGGGGTGGCCGCGTTCGTGAAGGTGGCCCTGATCGTGGTGCTGCAGCTGGGCTCGGCCTCGGTGGCCACCATGGCCCTGGGCCGCTCGGCCTACCTCACTGGGGTGCCCATGAATCCGGGGCACTACGACGAGCTCGCCGAGGATACCCCCGGCCGCGAGGGTGGCCGAGCGGCCCCGCGCCTTCCGGACATGGACTGAGGCACGGGCCGGCCCGCCCGGGCGGCGTGCCTCAGCGCGCGTCGAGGAGCATGTTCGTCATGCGCACGGTCGAGAGCCGCCGGCCCTGCTCGTCCGTCATCACCACCTCATGGGTGACGAGGGTGCCGCCCAGGTGGACGGCGGTCGCGGTGCCGGTCACGAGGCCCGAGCGGACGGCCCGGTGGTGCGTGGCGCTGATCTCGACCCCGACGACGTTGCGGTCCGGCCCGGCGTGGATCTTCGCGGCCATCGAGCCCAGGGACTCGGCGAGGACGAGGTGGGCGCCGCCGTGCAGCAGCCCGACGGGCTGCTCGTTGCCTGCCACGGGCAGGGTGGCGACGGCGCGCTCGGCCGTGAGCTCGAGGAAGCGCAGGCCCATCTTCTGGGCCAGGGGGCTGATCGCCGCGCCGCCGAGCGCGGCGACGAGCTCGGGCGTCAGACCGGCCTCGGCGCAGGCCGCCGCCAGCTCGGCGGGGCTCAGCTCGGGGGTGACGCCGGGGCGGTACACGCGGTCGGAGGCGGCGGGGGTGGTCGCGGTGTGCTCACTCATGAGCACTAGGCTGGCACACGCGACCGGTGCGCCCCGCGCCGCGCGCCGAGAGGAGACGTGAGCACCCATGGCGGCAGATCCGACCCCAGAGGCCCCACAGCGGCTGCTGGTCCTGGACGGGCACTCGATGGCGTTCCGCGCGTTCTACGCGCTGCCCGCCGAGAACTTCGCCACGGACACGGGCCAGCACACGAACGCCGTGTATGGCTTCACCGCCATGCTCCTGACCATGATCCGGCAGCAGCGGCCCACGCACGTGGCCGTGGCGTTCGACCTCTCCGGGCCCACGTTCCGCTCCGAGGAGTACGGGGAGTACAAGGCCGGCCGCTCCGAGACGCCCGCGGAGTTCGCGGGCCAGATCGAGCTGACCGTGAAGGTCATGGAGGCCCTGGGCATCCCCACGCTCACGCTGGAGGGCTACGAGGCCGACGACATCGTGGCCACACTGTCCGCGCGCGCCGAGGAGGCGGGGTGGGAGGCCGTCGTCGTCTCCGGTGACCGGGACGCGTTCCAGCTCATCTCCGAGCGCACCACCGTGCTCTACCCCAAGAAGGGCGTCTCCGACATCCCGCCGATGGATGCGGACGCCGTCATGGCCAAGTACGGGGTCGCCCCCGCCCAGTACCCCGAGCTCGCGGCCCTCGTCGGCGAGGCCGCGGACAACCTGCCCGGAGTGCCCGGCGTCGGCCCCGGGTTCGCCGCGAAGTGGCTGAAGCAGTACGGGGACCTCGACGGCGTGCTCGCGCACGCGCACGAGATCACGGGCAAGAAGGGGGAGGCGCTGCGCGAGCATCTCGAGGACGTGCGCCGCAACCGCCGCCTCAACGCCCTCGTGCGCGACCTCGACCTGCCGATCGGGCTCGAGGCGATGCGGCTCGAGATGCCGGAGCGCGAGCCCGTGGAGGAGCTGTTCGACGCGTTGCAGTTCAACCGCATCCGGGAGCGCGTGTTCGAGGTGTTCGGTGAGCGGGTGGGCGAGGACGCGCCGCCCCCCGAGGTCGAGGCCGCCCCGGAGTTCACCGAGGCGACGACGGCCGAGGACGTGCGTGCCTTCCTCGCCGCCGAGGCCGGCAACCTGCTCGGCGTCCACGTGGACGTCGAGGGCCCGGCCCTGCTGCCCCGCCGCAAGGTGCCCGTGCCCGGCACGTTCGGCACGCCCGTCGGCGTCGCGCTGGTGGGCGAGCACGCGGGCCTGCACGTGAGCCTCGACGGCGACGCCCCGGACCCGGCGCTGGTCGGCGCCGTGCGCGAGGCCCTCGGCGAGGGCGGACTCGCCAAGGCCGTGCACGACCTCAAGCGCACGCTCAAGGCGCTGGCCGCGCCCACCGAGGGGGACGGGCTCGGCCGGGACGCGGCCCTGGATGGCGTGGTGGACGACGTGCTGCTTTCGGCCTACCTGATCCAGCCGGACCGGCGGGACACCTCGCTCGAGGCGCTGGCGGAGGCGCATCTGCACACCCCCCTCACCGCCCCGCGCGAGCCCGCGCAGCAGCGGGCGCAGGGAACGTTCGACCTCGACGGCGGGCAGGCCGCCGCCGAACGCGCGGACCGCGCCGCGGACGCCGTGCGGGCCGCCTGGGTGGTGCGCCGTCTCTCCACCCAGTTCACGCCCCAGGTGCTCGACCGCGGGGCCCAGCGGCTGCTGCAAGAGCTCGAGATCCCGCTCTCGCGGCTGCTCGCCCGGATGGAGCTGACCGGCATCGCCGTCGACGTCGACGCCCTGACCGGCCTGCGCGAGGACTTCACCGACGCCGCCGACGCCGCCAAGGAGTCCGCGTGGGCGTCCGTCGCGGAGGAGACCGGCGGGATGCAGGTCAACCTCGGCTCGCCCAAGCAGCTGCAGGAGGTGCTGTTCGAGCGGCTCAACATGCCGCGCACGCGCAAGACGAAGACCGGCTACTCCACGGACGTGGACTCGCTGCAGGACCTGCTCGAGCAGACCCGGCACCCGTTCCTCGAGAACCTGATGGCCCACCGTGACGCCACGAAGCTCCGGCAGACCGTGGAGGGGCTGCTCGAGACCGTCGCCCCGGACGGCCGCATCCACACCACCTACTCGCAGACCGCCGCCGCCACGGGCCGGCTGTCCTCGCTGCACCCGAACCTCCAGAACATCCCGGTGCGCACCGAGGCGGGCCGCCGCATCCGTGAGGTGTTCGTGGCGGACGAGGTGGCCGGCGAGCAGGCCGTGCTGCTCTCGGCCGACTACTCCCAGATCGAGATGCGCATCATGGCGCACCTGTCCGAGGACGAGGGGCTGATCCAGGCCTTCCGCGAGGGCGAGGACCTGCACTCGTTCGTCGGCTCGCAGGTGTTCGGCGTGGACCCGGACGACGTCACCGCCGAGCAGCGTGCCAAGGTGAAGGCGATGAGCTACGGCCTGGCCTACGGGCTGTCCTCCTTCGGGCTGTCCAAGCAGCTGAAGATCTCGGTGGATGAGGCGCGCGGCCTCATGAAGGGCTACTTCGACCGCTTCGGCGGCGTGCGCGACTACCTGCGCGACGTCGTCGCGCAGGCCCGGCAGGACGGGTACACCTCGACGATCGAGGGGCGCCGCCGCTACCTGCCGGACCTCAGCTCGGACAACCGTCAGCTGCGGGACATGGCCGAGCGCGCCGCGCTCAACGCCCCCATCCAGGGCTCGGCCGCGGACATCATCAAGCGCGCGATGCTCGATGTGCAGGCCGGCCTCGAGGAGCACGGGCTGGCCTCGCGGCTGCTGCTGCAGGTCCATGACGAGCTCATCCTCGAGGTCCCGGCCGCCGAGCTCGAGCAGGCCACGGCGCTCCTGAAGGAGCGGATGGGCCGGGCGGCCGAGCTCTCCGTGCCGCTCGACGTGCACGTCGGCCGGGGAAGGAGCTGGCATGACGCCGCACACTGACACACCGGAGGGTCCGTCGCTGCGGCGGCTGGCCGACGCCGCCGAGGCCCGGCTCGGCGAGCACGGCCTCGCGCTGCGCGACCTCGGGGTCCTCGGCCCCGAGGACCCCGCCGCATCGCACTTCGCGGCCGCGGTCGAACGGGGCTTCTACGAGACGGTGCCCACGGGCGCCGCGCTCCGCCAGCAGCTCGAGGCCCACGCGGCCGACGGACGGCGCCGGCTCGGCGTCTACGCGCCGGGGGAGGACCCGGCGGCCCGCCGCCCCGCCGCCACCTTCGAGGACTTCGTGCAGCCGTTGACCACGTGGCCCGGCCGCGCCGTCGACGCGTGGCTGATCACCGACGTGACCGTCTCGCCGGACGCCCGCCGGCGCGGCGTGCTGCGGGCCATGATGCTCAGGTCCCTCGCGGACGCCCGCGACGCCGGCCTGTGCGCGGCCGCCCTGACCGCGACCGAGGCCGCCATCTACGGCCGCTTCGGCTTCGGGGCCGCCACCCGGTGGCACGCCGTGCGGATCGACGTCTCGGGCGCCCCCGCGCTCACGGGTGCCCCGGCCGGCGGGCGGGTCACGGTCGAGGAGCCGCGGGAGATGCCCGGCCTCGTCGACGAGCTGTACGGGCGGGTGCTGCCGGCCACCCCGGGCTCGGTCCAGCGGACCTCGTTCAGCGTGCCTCGCTGGGAGGACCGCGAGGCGAGTCGGAACGAGGGGCGCGGCTCGGGGCTGTACGCGGCGGTCCACCGCGACGACGACGGGCGGGTCCAGGGCGTCGCGCTGTATCGGTTCGAGGGCTGGGAGAAGGAGCCGCCCACGATCACCGTCACCGCGTTCCTCGCGGCGACCGCCGACGCGCGGCGCGGGCTCGTCCACCACCTGGCCCGACTGGACCTGGTCGAGCGGATCGAGTGGGGCCGCGCGCCCGAGCCCGGTTGGCTCGAGGCGCTCTTCGTCGACGAGCGGCGGGTGAGTCGGCACCGCGGCTCCGACGACCTGTACCTGCGGGTCCTGAACCTGCCCGCCGCCATGGCGGCCCGTGGCTGGGCGGGCGACGGGGAGGTCGTCGTCGCCGTCGAGGACGCGCTCGGCGCGATCGACGGGACGTGGCGGCTCACCGTCCGCCAGGGGCGCGGCGCCGCCGAGCGGTTGGGCCCCGCGGCCGACGCCGTGGGCCTGGGCGCGGGACTCCGGCTCGACGCGGCCCGGTTCTCCGCGCTCTGGCTCGGCGGGCACTCCCGCGGGGCCGGCGCCGCGGTGCTGGCGGAGGCCGGTGTCGTGGCGGAGCTGCGGGCCGGCGCGGCGGAGGCGTTCGACGGGCTTGTGCGACCCAGCCGACCCCTGCACACCCTCGTCGGCTTCTGATACGCTGGACGAGCACATTCGTGCGCATTTGATACATGTCCATCACGACCCACGCCGGGTGGGGCCCCTCTGGTGCCCGGATGCCGCCCACCGGCGGCATCGATCCCGACGTGACCCCCGATCCCAACGGAGTCCCTCCTACATGACCACCACTTCCAACGCCCCGCAGGTCGCCATCAACGACATCGGCTCTGCCGAGGACCTGCTCGCCGCCATCGACGCGACCATCAAGTACTTCAACGATGGCGACCTCGTCGAGGGCACCGTCGTCAAGGTGGACCGCGACGAGGTCCTGCTCGACATCGGCTACAAGACCGAGGGCGTCATCCCGTCCCGCGAGCTGTCCATCAAGCACGACGTGGACCCGGACGAGGTCGTGGCCGTGGGCGACACCGTCGAGGCCCTGGTCCTCACCAAGGAGGACAAGGAGGGTCGCCTGATCCTCTCGAAGAAGCGCGCCCAGTACGAGCGCGCCTGGGGCGACATCGAGAAGATCAAGGAGGAGGACGGCGTCGTCGAGGGCACCGTCATCGAGGTGGTCAAGGGCGGCCTCATCCTCGACATCGGCCTGCGCGGCTTCCTCCCGGCCTCCCTCGTGGAGATGCGCCGCGTGCGCGACCTGGCCCCCTACATCGGCCAGAAGCTCGAGGCGAAGATCATCGAGCTGGACAAGAACCGCAACAACGTGGTCCTGTCCCGCCGCGCCTGGCTCGAGCAGACCCAGTCCGAGGTCCGCTCCAACTTCCTCCACAAGCTGGAGAAGGGCCAGGTCCGCAACGGCACCGTGTCCTCCATCGTCAACTTCGGCGCCTTCGTGGACCTGGGCGGCGTGGACGGCCTCGTGCACGTCTCCGAGCTGTCCTGGAAGCACATCGACCACCCGTCCGAGGTCGTCGAGGTGGGCCAGGAGGTCACCGTCGAGGTCCTCGAGGTGGACATGGACCGCGAGCGTGTCTCCCTGTCGCTGAAGGCGACCCAGGAGGACCCGTGGCAGCTCTTCGCCCGCACCCACGCCCTCGGCCAGGTCGTGCCGGGCAAGGTCACCAAGCTCGTGCCGTTCGGTGCGTTCGTCCGCGTGGAGGACGGCATCGAGGGCCTCGTGCACATCTCGGAGCTGGCCTCGCGCCACATCGACACCGCCGAGCAGGTCGTGTCGGTCAACGACGAGCTGTTCGTCAAGGTCATCGACATCGACCTCGAGCGTCGCCGCATCTCCCTGTCCCTCAAGCAGGCCAACGAGGGCGTGGACCCCGAGGGCACCGAGTTCGACCCGGCGCTCTACGGCATGGCCGCGGAGTACGACGAGGAGGGCAACTACAAGTACCCCGAGGGCTTCGACGTCGAGACCAACGAGTGGATGGAGGGCTTCGAGACCGAGCGCGCCGCCTGGGAGCAGCAGTACGCCGACGCTCAGGCCCGCTGGGAGGCCCACAAGGAGCAGGTGCGCCGATCCCTCCAGGAGGAGGCCACCGCCGGCGCCGACGCCGGTGCGGGCCTGGGCGGCTCGTCCTACTCCTCCGAGGCCCCGTCCTCGGACGGAGGCACCCTGGCCTCCGACGAGGCCCTCGCCGCCCTGCGCGAGAAGCTCACCGGCAACTGATCGCCGCGGTGCGTGACCGTCCCTGACGGCCCGCGCCGAGCACCCGACGCCCCGTCCCTCCCTCCGGAGGGGCGGGGCGTCGTCGCGTCCCGGGGGGCTGGCCGTGGGGGAGCGGACGGGACCCGACGGCCGCGCTCAGCGGCGCTCGGAGACCGTCACGGTGAACGTGCGGTCGCGCGCCGTCTGCCGCGTCGGCCCGACGAGGTCCTCCAGCACCGGCCGGTACCGCAGGTGAGAGTTCCAGACGCACCACAGCCGGCCGCCCGGCTGCAGCACCCGCGCCGCGGCCGCCACCAGCCGGTGGGCCACGGAGGGGTCCACGGCGTTGCCGTCGTGGAACGGGGGATTCAGGAGAACGCACTCCTCCGTCCCGTCCGGCCACGTGGCCAGGGCGTCGTCGCGCACGGCCCGGACGCGGTCCGCCACGCGGTTCGCGCGGGCCGTGGCCAGCGTCGAGGCCACCGCCACGGCGGACTGGTCGGTGGCCAGCACGGTGACGTGCGGCCACAGCCGCGCCGCCCCGACCGAGAGCAGCCCGTTGCCGCAGCCCAGGTCCACGACGCGCCCGGGCGGGCGCGGGTCGTCGGCGAGCGAGGCGAGCAGCAGACGGGAGCCCGGGTCGGCGGCGGCTCCGCCGAAGGCGCCGGCGTGGGCTACCAGGTGCAGGCTCCCCACGCCGGGGACGTCGCGGTCGGCCTCCTCCGGTGGCCGGGGGGTCACGCCGGGACGCGGGCCCCGGGCCGTGAGCACGCGCGCCTTGCGGCGGCCCCGTCCGGCGACGACGTCCTCGAAGGCCGCGCCGAGCACCGCGTTCATGCGCGGGCTCATGTGCTTGTCGCGGCCGCCGGCCAGCAGGACCACGCCGGGGTCGGCCGCGGCCGCCACGATCCGGGACAGCCGGTCGAGCTCGTCGAGCGAGCGGGGCAGCGGCAGCAGGACCGTCCGGGCGCCCCGGGCCGCGTCCTCGGGCGTGGCCGACCGCTCGAGCTCGCCCGCCTCCCCGCCGAGGCGACCAGTGGCGCGCCACGCGGCGAGGTTCGCGTCCAGCGAGCGCTCGGCGGAGGCGTCGTCCTGGTGGACCCGCACGTCGTGGCCGGCCGTGAGCAGGGGCAGGGTCAGGGCGCCGTGTCGGTCCTCCAGGACGGCCACCGGGCCGGGGACGTGCCCGCTCGCGATCCACCCGGCCAGGGTGTCGAGCAGGAGCAGGTCCGCCGCGTCGTGGGCCTGGCGGTCGGGCTCGGGCGGCAGCGGCCACCGATCCAGCGCCGCGAAGTCCACGCCCGCGGTGAGGTCGTCCGGCAGCCCGCCGTGGGCGACATCGGGGGTGACCCCCCGGGGCAGCGGCTCACTCATGGTCCACCCAGTCCTCTCCGATCCGTTCCGCACGCCCCGCGCCAGCCGTGACGTCCGCGAGCCGCTCCGCGAACGCCGCGCGGGCCTCCTCGGTGTCCGGCACGCCGACCGTCAGGCGTACCGCCGCGGCGCCGTAGCTCGCCTCCAGCACCGACACGCCCGCCGCGCGCAGCTCGTTCTCCCACCGGCCGGCGTCGGTGTGGGGCGCCTCCACCGCGAGCAGGGCCAGCCGGGAGCGGGTGCGCAGCGGGGCGGCGTCGAGCGCCCCGGACACCGAGTCCGAGTAGGCGCGCACCAGGCCCCCGGCGCCCAGCTTGATCCCCCCGAACCAGCGCACGACGACGGCGCACACGTCCGTCAGGTCGGTCCGCCCCGGCGCGGTCTCGCGCTGGACGAGGGCCTCGAGCATGGGGACGCCGGCCGTGCCGGCGGGCTCGCCGTCGTCGCTGGAACGCATCCGGTCCCGGGCGGGGCCGAGGACGAACGCGCTGCACACGTGCCGCGCGTCGTGGTGCCGGCGCCGCAGGACGGCGACCATCTCGCGGGCCTGCGCCTCGTCATCGACGCGCCCGAGGTAGGTGAGGAAGCGGCTGCGGCGGGTCTCCACCTCCCGTTCCAGCCAGCCGTCGGGGTCGCGGGCGGACGCCGGCAGGACCGTGCAGCGCGCGGTCGGGGCGGGGGCGGGATCGGGCATGACCCCACCCTAGGGGCTGGCCGAGGACGGGCACGCCGTCGAGCCCGGACGTGAGCTTCGGTACAGTGGGCGACCGTGCCACCCGGCACCGGCCCACCGGTGAGCGTGCACGCGTGCCGCCGCGGGCCTCCCACGACCCTGTCCCGGGAGACTCATGACTTCCCCGCTCACTCGCCTGCACGACACGTTGGGGCTCCGCACGAGTCCGGCGATCTTCTTCGGCTCGGCCGCCGCGGTCGTGCTCTTCACCGCCGCGATGGGCCTGTTCCCTGGCCCGGTCCAGGCGGCCTTCGGCGTGGTCTCGAGCTGGCTGCGCTACGACGTCGGCTGGATCTACACCCTCAGCCTGACCCTGCTGGTGGCGTTCCTGTTCATCCTCGCCGTGACCCGGTACGGCCGGGTCAAGCTCGGCGACGACGACGCGGTGCCGGAGTACTCCGGCCTGACCTGGTTCGGCATGATGTTCGCCGCCGGCGTCGGCGCGGTGCTGATGTTCTGGGGCATCGCGGAGCCGATGAACCACTACGCCAACCCGCCCATGGCGGGGACGGAGCCGTTCTCCGACCGCGCGGCCTCGGAGGCCATGGCGATCGCGAACTTCCACTTCGGCATCCACATGTGGGCGATCCTGCTCGTCCCGGGCCTGTGCTTCGGCTACTTCACGTACAAGCGCAAGCTGCCCCCGCGCGTGTCCTCCGCCTTCCAGCCCCTCCTCGGCGATCGCATCCACGGCCCCATCGGCAAGACGATCGACATCATCGCCGTGGTCTCCACCGTGTTCGGCCTCGGCGTGTCCGTGGGCCTGGGCGCCCTGCAGATCAACGCGGGCATGAACTACGTGCTGGGCACCCCCGTGGCCGGCTGGGTCCAGGCGCTCATCCTGGCCGTCGTCACCGCCGTGGGCACGGCCTCCGTGCTGGTCGGCATGGACAAGGGCGTCAAGCGGCTGTCCTACGCCAACATCCTGCTGGCGATCGCCCTGCTCGTGTACGTCCTGATGTGGGCCGTCTCCAGCATGGACGTCATCCGCGGCACCGTGCAGGCGATCGGCGAGTACGCCTCCATGCTGCCCGTGCTCTCCACCTACAACGACACGTACAACTCGGGCCAGTGGTCCGGTGACTGGACCGTCTTCTACTGGGCCTGGACCGTCACGTGGGCGCCCTTCGTGGGGATGTTCTTCGCCCGCATCTCGCGCGGCCGCACCATCCGCTCCTTCATCGTGGCCGGCCTGGGCCTGCCCACGGCGTTCGTCATCATCTGGATGGGCATCTACGGCTACTCCGCGTTCCAGTCGGACCGCGCCACCGCGCCGGCGCCGGGCCAGGGCGGCGACCTCACGCAGACGATCGTCACCGACGGCAACGTCCAGGCCGCCCTGTTCCAGCACCTGCAGGGCATGCCGCTCTACACGGTGGCCGCGGTCGTGGCGCTCGTGGTCATCACGCTGTTCTTCATCACCTCGATCGACTCGGGTGCGCTCGTGATGGACGCGATGGCCAACGGCCACGAGGATGCGGCGCCCCGCCGCCAGTCCGTGTTCTGGGCCGTGTCCATCGGCGCGGTCTGCGCGGCCATCATCCTCACCGCGGGCGAGAACGGCCTGGCGGCGCTGCAGGAGGTCATCATCGTGATCGGCCTGCCCATCCTGCTCATCACCGTCACGCAGGCCGCACTGCTGCTGCAGGCCCTGCGCGAGGACGCGGGTGCCGCGCGGCCCATGCGGACCCGCCAGTGGAAGCAGGTGCTGCCGGTCGAGGAGTACCGCCGCCGCGCCACCGAGGACGGCGTGGACGTCTCGGACTTCGTGATCCGCCCCGAGTTCGAGGTCGGCACCGAGCCGGAGAACGACACGCACACCCCGAAGACGTGGCACCAGCAGCGCATCGACGCGGCCAAGGCCCTCGTCACCGTCGGCCTGACCGGCGGCATCGCCGCGGGCCGCACCGAGGTCGGCGCGGAGCTCGAGCGGCTGGGCGCCGTCGTCGTGGAGTTCGACGACCTGATGGGGGAGATCCTCGTGCCCGGCAACCCCGTGCTCGAGGAGCTCCGCTCGGTCTTCGGCGACGACATCGTCCGCGCGGACGGCACCCTGGACGCGCGCACCCTCAACCGGCTCACCACCGAGAGCTCGACCGCCCGGACGCGCATGTACGAGATCGTCTCCCCGGCGGTGCGCGACGAGGCGAACCGCCGGGCCCGCGAGATCGGCGAGGACTCCGTGCTGGTGGTCGACCTGGCCCTGCTGGCCGAGACCGGCTCCGAGCACGACTTCGACCAGGTGCTGGCCGTCTCCGCTCCCGCCGAGGTGCGCGTCGCCCGGCTCATGGAGTCCCACGACATGACCCGCGAGCGGGCCTGGGCCTTCATCGACGAGGAGGCGGCGGACGAGGAGCGGGCCGAGATCGCGGACACCGTGATCGAGAACGACGGCTCGCTCGAGGACCTGCAGGAGGCCGTCCGGGCATACTGGGAGGCCAAGATCCAGCCTCAGCTCGAGGCCGCCCGAGGAGAGCGCGTATGACCGAGACCGACCCGGTGGCCGAACGGCCGCGCGTCCATGTGGGCCTGACCGGCGGGATCGCCGCCGGCAAGTCCGCGGTGGCCCGTGTCCTGCAGGAGCGTGGCGCGCTCCTGGTGGACTCGGACGCCCTCGCCCGGCTGGTCCTCGAGAAGGGCACCGACGGGCTGGCCGCCGTCCAGGACGAGTTCGGGGACCGCGTCATCACCGCGGACGGTGAGCTCGACCGCGTCGAGATGGCCCGCATCGTCTTCGGGGACGAGGGCGCCCGACAGCGCCTGAACCGCATCGTGCACCCCCGGATCCGGGCTGCGGCCCGGCGCATCGTCGCCGAGGCCGGGCCGGACGCCGTCGTGGTCCAGGACGTGCCGCTGCTGGTGGAGACCGGGCAGGCGGACGCGTTCGACCTCGTGATCGTGGTGGAGGCCCCGCTCGAGGAGCGCCTGCGCCGGATGGTGGAGGACCGCGGCATGAGCCGCGCGGACGCCGAGGCGCGGATCGCGGCCCAGGCCACGGACGAGCAGCGGCGCGCCGTCGCGGACGTGGTCATCGTCAACGACGCCGACCTCGAGCGGCTCGCGTCCGTGGCGAACCAGGTGTGGGACCGGTTCCTCGCCCCCGGCGCGGCTGAGCCCTCGGCGGACTGACCGCCGGGGTGTCCGGGGCGCGACGTAGGGTTCTGCCATGAGCCTGGCCCAGAAGATCAACCGCATCGTCGCCCCGTTCGAGGTCATCTCCCCCTACCAGCCCTCCGGTGACCAGCCGAAGGCCATCGCCGAGCTCGCCGAGCGCGTGGAGGCGGGGGAGAAGGACGTCGTCCTGATGGGCGCCACCGGCACGGGCAAGTCGGCGACGACGGCGTGGCTCGTCGAGCGCCTCCAGCGGCCCACGCTGGTGATGGTGCAGAACAAGACGCTCGCCGCGCAGCTGGCCAACGAGTTCCGCGAGCTGCTGCCCCACAACGCGGTCGAGTACTTCGTCTCCTACTACGACTATTACCAGCCCGAGGCGTACGTCCCCCAGACGGACACCTTCATCGAGAAGGACTCCTCCATCAACGAGGAGGTCGAGCGGCTGCGCCACTCGGCCACGAACGCGCTGCTGACCCGGCGGGACGTGATCGTGGTGGCCACGGTCTCCTGCATCTACGGCCTCGGCACGCCCGAGGAGTACATCGACCAGATGGTCACCCTGCGCCGCGGTGCGGAGATGGACCGGGACGCGCTCCTGCGGCGGTTCGTGCAGATGCAGTACGTGCGCAACGACGTCGACTTCCACCGCGGCACCTTCCGGGTGCGGGGGGACACCGTGGAGATCATCCCCATGTACGAGGAGCTCGCGGTGCGCATCGAGTTCTTCGGGGACGAGATCGAGTCCATCCAGACCCTGCACCCGCTCACCGGCCAGGTGGTGCGCGAGGAGGAGGAGATGTACATCTTCCCGGCTTCGCACTACGTGGCCGGCGACGAGCGCATGGGCCGGGCGATCACCAGCATCGAGGACGAGCTGCGGGAGCGGCTGCAGGAGCTGGAGTCCCAGGACAAGCTGCTCGAGGCGCAGCGGCTGCGCATGCGCACCACGTACGACCTCGAGATGATGCAGCAGATGGGCTACTGCAACGGCATCGAGAACTACTCGCGCCACATCGACGGCCGTCCCGCCGGCTCCGCCCCGCACTGCCTGCTGGACTACTTCCCGGACGACTTCCTGCTCGTGGTGGACGAGTCCCACGTGACCATCCCGCAGATCGGCGCGATGTACGAGGGGGACATGTCCCGCAAGCGCACCCTCGTGGAACACGGCTTCCGCCTGCCCTCGGCCATGGACAACCGCCCGCTGAAGTGGGACGAGTTCCTCGAGCGGATCGGGCAGACCGTGTACCTCTCCGCGACGCCGGGCGCCTACGAGCTCGGCCAGGCGGACGGCTACGTCGAGCAGATCATCCGGCCCACCGGCCTCGTGGACCCGCAGGTGGTGGTCAAGCCGACCGAGGGCCAGATCGACGACCTGCTCGAGCAGATCCGCGTGCGCACGGCCAAGGACGAGCGCGTCCTGGTGACCACGCTGACCAAGCGCATGGCCGAGGACCTCACGGACTATCTGCTCGAGGCGGGGGTGAAGGTCGAGTACCTCCACTCGGATGTGGACACGCTGCGCCGCGTGGAGCTGCTGCGGGAGCTGCGCAAGGGCACCTTCGACGTGCTGGTGGGCATCAACCTGCTGCGCGAGGGCCTGGACCTGCCCGAGGTCTCGCTCGTGGCGATCCTGGACGCGGACAAGGAGGGCTTCCTGCGCTCCACCACCTCCCTCATCCAGACCATCGGCCGCGCCGCCCGCAACGTGTCCGGCGAGGTCCACATGTACGCGGACAACGTCACCGACTCCATGCGCCGGGCGATCGAGGAGACCGAGCGGCGCCGGGCCGTGCAGATCGCCTACAACGAGGAGCACGGGATCGACCCCCAGCCCCTGCGCAAGCGCATCGCGGACATCACGGACCAGCTGGCCCGGGAGGACGCGGACACCGCCGACTTCCTCAAGGGCATGGGGGGCGTGAAGTCCGGGTTCGACTTCGGCATGGGCCACCGCGGCCTCAGCTCGCTGGACCGGGCCCCGGCCACGGGGGAGGGTGCCGAGGCCCCGGCGGTGGACCCGGCGTCGCTGCCCGCCAAGGACCTGGCCGATCTGATCGAGCAGATGTCGCAGCAGATGCACCAGGCGGCGGCGGACCTGCAGTTCGAGCTCGCGGCCCGCCTGCGCGATGAGGTCGGCGAGCTCAAGAAGGAGCTGCGGCAGATGAAGCGGGAGCAGTGACCGCCCGGCGCGTTCCGCGCCCCGGGGTGTTATGAAAACACTGATGAATATCTTCATATCAGTGATAGTGTGACGCCATGAGCGCAGCACCCCCGGTCGCGGCCGTGATCGCGGACATCGTCGGCTCCCGCGCCCTCCCGGACCGGGACCGCGCGCAGGAGCAGATCCTGGCCGCCTTCGCGGCCGCGGAACAGGACGTCCCGCCGCTGCGTCCCGCCTGGGCCAGCGTCGGCGACGAGTTCCAGGCGCTGCACCGCACCTGGCCGGACGCGCTCCGGCTGACCGTCCGCGTCACGCTCGCCCTGCCCCCGGGCCTGGACCTGCGCTTCGGGATCGGCCTGGGGCAGCGGCGGGCCCTGGACGCCGGCGGAGACGGCATCGAGGACGGACCGGCCTGGTATCGGGCCCGCGAGGCCGTCGAGCGCGCGCATGAGCGGGCTGTCGGAGCCGCGACCGCCTTCCGCGCCGCGGACCCGTCCCTCACCGCCGCCGTGGACGGGCTCGTCCTGCTGCGCGACCATGTCCTCGGCCGACTCAAGGCCCGCGAACGCCGGATCGCCGCCGCCCTGCTGGGCGGGGCGACCCAGGCGGAGGCGGCACGGGCGGAGCGGATCACGCAGTCCGCGGTGTCGCAGGCCGTCGCGCGGTCCGGGATCGACCGGGTGCTCGAGCTGGACGCCGAGCTCGCCGCCGCGGCGACGGAGGTCGCGCCGTGACCGCCCTCGCACTGCTCGCCCTGGGGCTGCACGACCTGCTCGACGCCGTCCTGCCCGGCGCCTGGCCCGCCCCCCGGCGGCGGTGGCTGGCCCGGGCCGGTGCGGCCGTGGCCGCCGTCCTCGCCGCGGTGCTGGTGGCCGTCCTGGCGCCGACCGGCATGTCCGTCGCGGTGGGCGGCGGCCTGGTGGCCCTCGGCCTGCTGATGGGCTGGACGTGGCTGCATCCGGACCGGCCGCTCGGGGTGGTCGCGGTGGTGGCCACGGTCGGCCTGGTGGCCGTGCTCGAGTCGACCCTGGCGCCCGCGGGCCTGCGCTCCGCGCCACCGGCCCTCACGCTGCCGGCGGTGGCGGTGGCGCTGACCGAGACCGGCAACCGGGTCACCCGCGCGGTCCTCGCCCTGGCGGGCCGGTCCGCCGACGGGGGCGACGAGGAGGCGGAGGACCCCGCGGCGGAGCCCACGACCGTGCCGTCCGCCGCGCCCACGGACCCCGCGGCCGACGGCCTGCGCGGCGGCCGTTACATCGGGCCCATGGAGCGGCTGCTCATGGTCGTCCTGGGGCTCGCGCAGGCCTACCCGGTGATCGCGGCCCTGATGGCGGCCAAGGGCATCGTGCGCTTCCCGGAGATCTCGGCGGACCGCGGCGCCGGCTCGCGCGCGGAGGAGTTCCTCATCGGCTCCCTCGCCAGCTGGGGCCTGGCCGCCGCCGGTGCCGTCGTCGTCTGGCTCGCCCTGGGCCTGACCGCCCCCGGCGCAGCCTGAGAGCGGGCCCACCCGCGTCCGCGCGCGGGACCGCGCCCGTCTAGACTTGCGCGGCCCCCACGAGAGGAACCCCTCCATGGACGTGCTCAGTCCCGCCTTCGAGACCACGACCCTTGTGGTCCTCGGCGTCATCCTCCTGCTTGACCTGCTGTACGTCGCGCGCCGCCCCCACGAGCCCTCCATGAAGGAGGCCGGCCTGTGGATCGGGTTCTACGTGGCGCTGGCGCTGGTCTTCGCGGGGCTGCTCTTCGCCCTGGGCGATGCGCAGCACGGCACCGAGTTCCTCGCCGGCTGGGTCACCGAGTACAGCCTCAGCGTGGACAACCTGTTCGTGTTCCTCATCATCATGGCCAAGTTCCAGGTGCCCCGCCGCTACCAGCAGGAGGTGCTGATGGTGGGCATCATCATCGCGCTGATCGCCCGCGCGGTGTTCATCGCGGTCGGCGCCGTCGCCATCGAGCACCTGACGTGGGTGTTCTACATCTTCGGCGCCTTCCTGCTCTGGACCGCCTGGCAGCAGCTCAAGGACGACGGCGGGGACGAGGAGTCCGAGCCGGGCGTCGTGGCCCGCCTGACCCGCCGCCTCAACGTGGCGCCGGACTACGACGGCAACCGACTGCGCACCACCGTGGACGGCCGGCGCATGTTCACCCCCATGGTGGTCGTGTTCATCACGATCGGCCTGACGGACGTGATGTTCGCGGTGGACTCCATCCCGGCGATCTTCGGCCTCACCCAGAACTGGTTCATCGTCCTGACCGCCAACATCTTCGCCCTCATGGGCCTGCGCCAGCTCTATTTCCTGCTGGGTGGGCTGATGGACCGTCTCGTGTTCCTCAAGCACGGGCTCGCGTTCATCCTCGCCTTCATCGGCGTCAAGCTCGTCTTCCACGCCCTGCACGAGAACGAGCTGCCCTTCATCAACGGCGGCCACCCGGTGACGGCCGTCCCGGAGATCTCCACGTTCGTCTCCCTCGGCGTCATCGTCGGCACCCTGGTGCTGGCCACCGTGGCGTCGCTGATCTGGGGCCGCGCGGACCGGGCGTCCGACTCCCCGTTCACCGGTGAGATCCAGCGCATGGAGGACTACGCCGACCGGGCCCGCCGCGACGACCGCTGACCCGCGGCCCGCACCAGCGGGCCCGACGACGCCCCGCTCCGCCCGCCGCGGGTCGGGGCGTCGTCGTGCGACCGGGTAGACTGACCGGCGACGTAGGGGAGTATCCCGAACACTGTGGACGTCAGCACGCCGCGGCCGCCGAGAGCGCGCCGCCGGCCGGACACAGGGGCCCGGGCCGCGGTCGCGGCGGGCGGAGAGACTTGCGGCACCGTCCCGACCCCTGACGCCGAGAGGTGACCCGTGGAAATCAACGGCCTGACCTGGGGCCTGACGATCGCGCTGATCGTCGGGCTCCTCGCGTTCGACTACTTCGCCCATGTCCGCAAGGCGCACACGCCGTCGATCCGGGAGGCCGCGATCTGGTCCGGCGTCTACGTCGGCCTCGCGCTCGTCTTCGGCCTCGTGTTCTTCGCCTTCGGCGACACCCAGCACGCGGTCGAGTACTACACCGGCTACCTGCTGGAGAAGGCGCTCAGCGTCGACAACCTGTTCGTCTTCCTGGTCATCATGGCCAGCTTTCGGGTGCCGCGCGAGTACCAGCAGAAGGTGCTGCTGTTCGGCATCACGTTCGCGCTGATCTCGCGCACCCTGTTCATCCTGCTGGGCGCCGCCGTCATCGCCGCGTGGTCGGACGTGTTCTACCTCTTCGGCCTGTTCCTGCTGATCATCGCCGGCGGCCAGCTCAAGGGCGAGATGTCCGGCGACGCCGAGGGCGCCCAGGACGAGGCGGACAACGTGATGGTCCGCCTCGTCAAGCGGTTCCTGCCCGCCTCCGAGCAGTTCGACGGCGACCGCCTCTTCACGACGGTGGACGGCAAGCGCCTCATGACGCCGATGCTCCTCGTGATGATCGCGATCGGCGCCACGGACATCCTCTTCGCCTTCGACTCCATCCCCGCGATCTTCGGCGTGACCCAGGAGGCGTACATCGTCTTCACCGCCACGGCGTTCTCGCTCATGGGCCTGCGCCAGCTGTACTTCCTGATCGACGGCCTGCTCGACCGCCTCGTCTACCTGGCCTACGGGCTCTCCGCGCTGCTGGCGTTCATCGGCGTGAAGCTGATCCTGCACGCCCTGCACGAGAACAACCTGCCGTTCATCAACGGCGGCGAGAACGTGCCCGTCGTCGAGATCCCCACGACGCTGTCCCTCGTGGTCGTCGTCGTGATCCTGGCGATCACCGTGGCGATCTCCCTGGCCTCGCCGAAGGGCCAGGCCCTGCGGGCGCTGCAGAACGCCGAGAAGTACTCGTACCGGTACTCGAAGCTGCCCGAGGACGCCGACCCGGCCGAGCGCGAGCGCGCCGCCGCCCTGATGGATCGCTGGACGGCCCGGGCCGAGGCCGTGGACCAGCGCTGGCGCGACCAGCTGCTCGAGCACAAGGACGCGTGGTCGGCCATCATCCGCACGGCCCACGAGACCCGGCTCGCCGATCCCCGTGACGACGACGCGCGCGGGGTCTCCGAGCAGATCGTGCGGCAGGACGGGCCCACCGTCTGAGCCGATCACGGCGCCGGGGAGCCCTCCGCCGGCGCCCGGGCCCCCGGGCCGGTCAGTCGACCGGGTCGGGGGCCGTCGTCGTCCCGGCGCCGTCCGGCGCGGTCATCGCCAGGAGCCGCTCGAGGATCGCCGGTCCGTCGTCGGCGATGCCGTCGTGGTGGAAGGCGTCGGTCTCCCACACCTGCAGGCCGCGGACGCGCCGCGCGGTCTCGAGCGAGAGGTCCCGGTCCACGTACACGTCGTCGGCGTAGACGGCGGCGGCCACGGGGACGGTGTTCTGCGCCAGGGCAGCCACGTCGTAGAGCGGGCCCCACTGCGTGCGCTCGGCGAGCAGCCGCGCCGTGCCGGCCAGGGGCCGCAGCCGGGGGTCGACCTCGACGGACCAGGGCATGACGTGTTCGCCCGTGGGCAGCGGGACCGTGGTCGCCTCCGGGTCGAAGTCCGGGTGCTCGGCGAGCATCCGGGACGCCGACCAGCCGGTGTCCGCCCGGCCGCCGGCCAGGTCCGCCGGCTGCGCGTAGATCGCCTCGTGCAGCACGGTGTAGAGCGGGTTGACGAGGCGGTCGTCCTGGTCGGCGACGGCGGCCAGGAACGTCTCGGACAGGCGCGGCGCGGGTCCGGTGCGGTCCACGGCCTCGGCGAGGACCCAGTGCAGGCGGTCCACGCGGGTGTTGCCGCCCAGCAGCATGCCCAGACCCTGGGCCCGTCCCACGGTGAGCGGCCCGCCGCCGGGCAGGGGGATCGGGGCGCCCGCGGCCTCGGCGGCGCGGATCAGCCCCACGGCCTCCGACCACGCGTCGCGGTCGGCCGGGTGCCGGTCGAAGAACTCCTCGGTGCGGGCGCGCATCCGGGCGTAGGTGGCCCGGTAGACCCGGTCGGCGTGGCCGGTGAGCGGGGCGAGGCCGCCGGTCACCAGGCTGCGCTGCAGGCCCTCCGGGTGGAAGGAGAGATAGCTCAGCGTGCAGAACCCGCCGAAGCTCTGGCCCAGTGTGGTCCACGGCCCGGCGCCGAGGGCGAGGCGCAGCATCTCGGCGTCCCGCACGATCGAGGGCGCCCGCAGGTGCACCAGGTGCTCGGCGCGCGCCTCGTCCGTGGCGAAGGCGCCCGGGGCGGTCAGGGTCGCCACAGTGGCCGGGGTCGAACGCCCCGTGCCGCGCTGGTCCAGCAGCAGCACGCGGTGGCTCTCGGCCAGCGCGCCGAGCCAGCCGCTCAGGCGCGCCGGGCGGGGCCCGGCACTGCCGGGGCCACCCTGGAGGTACAGGGCCCAGGGGCGCTCGCCCTCGGGGTCGTCCTTCGCCCGGATCTCGCGGGCGAAGACGGTCAGCGTGCCGCGCCCGTGCGGCCCGACGCCGGTGCCCGCCGCGTCCTGCGCCTCGGCCTCGGCGAGGCCCAGCGCGTGGTCGATCGGCACCGAGAACCAGTGGTCCACCGTGACGGTGCCGTCGTAGAGCTCGGTGCGCTCGCCTACGCGGTGGCGGGCCGGCTCGAGGGGAGCGAAGCCGCGCGGGTCGCCCGCCACGGGCCGTCCTGCCGCCCGGGCGTCCCCGGCGCTCACAGGCCCCACCCGGACTCGGGCGCGCCCACGGAGACCACCCGGATCACGGGATGGCCCGCCTCGTCGGAGGCGTCCAGGTCGACCACGGCGTTGATCCCGTGGTCCAGGTCCCCGTCCGGGTCCTTCAGGACCTGCCGCACCGCCCACCAGCGCGGGCCGGCCAGCTCCAGCGGGGCGGCGACGTCGGGGGCTGCGGTCACGCGGAACAGCTCGGGGCCGCGCGCGGCGGGGCCGTCGTCGATGTCCTCGTGGTCGTCGAAGTAGGCGTCGAGGGCGTCGGCCCAGTCGTCGGCGGACAGCTCGCCGGACAGGCGCGCGAGCGCCTCGTCCCGCTCGTCGCCGAACAGGCGCACCCGCTGGAACATCGCGTTGCGGACCATCACCCGGAACACGGGCTCGTTGTCCGTCAGGCGAGGCGGCGCCGGCGGCTCGAGCGCCTCCATGTCCCGGCGCAGCTCGTCGATGTCCCCGGCCACCAGGTCCTCCCACTCCTCCAGGAGGGACGAGTCGGTCTGCTTCACCATCTCGTCGAGCCAGTCCAGCAGCACCTGGAGATCCTCGGTGCGGGCCGCCTCGGGCACCGTGTGGCGCAGTGCCTTGACCGCGTCCGTGAGGTAGCGCAGCAGCACGCCCTCGGACCGGGCGATCCCGTAGAACCGCACGTAGTCGCCGAAGCCCATGGCCCGCTCGAACATGTCGCGCACCACGGACTTGGGGGTCAGCTCGAACTCCGCGAGCCACGGGGCGTCCTGCCGGTAGAGCTCGAACTGCTGCTCGAGGAGCTCGGCCAGCGGCCGCGGGTGGGTGATCTCGTCGAGGGCCCGCATGCGGTCGTTGTAGTCCATGCCCTCGGCCTTCATGGCGGCCACGGCCTCGCCCTTGGCGTGCTTGACCTGGGCGGAGAGCACCTGGCGCGGCGGGTCGAGGGTCGCCTCGATCACGGAGACGACGTCGAGCGCGTGGTCGGGATCGGCCGGGTCCAGCAGGTCGAGCGCGGCGAGGGCGAAGGGGGAGAGCGGCTGGTTGAGCGCGAAGTCCGGCTGCAGGTCCACCGTGAGGTCCACGGTGCGGCCCTCGGCGTCCGGCTCGGGCAGACGCTCGACGACGCCCGTGGCCAGCAGCTCCCGGAAGATCCCGAGCGCGCGGCGCATGAGCACCGCCTGGCGGGCCGGGGTCTCGTGGGTGCCGCGCAGCAGGCGCCGGACCGCGATCACCGGGTCGCCGGGCCGGTCGAGGATGTTCAGCAGCATGGAGTGCGTGATCCGCATGCGGGAGACCAGCGGCTCCGGCTCGGCCGAGACGAGGCGCTCGAACGTCGCCGGCCCCCACGAGACGAAGCCGGCCGGCGGGGTCTTGCGCTTGCCGGACTTCACGGACTGCTTCATGCGCTTGGCCCGCTCGGCCTCGTCCTTGACGTTCGCGAACTTCGCGGCGGCCTTGCGCTCGGCCGCCTTGTTCTCGATCACGTGCTCGGGGGCCTGGACCACCACGGTGCCGGAGGTGTCGAAGCCGGCCCGGCCCGCCCGGCCGGCGATCTGGTGGAACTCGCGGGCCTGCAGCAGGCGGGTCTTCTCGCCGTCGAACTTGGACAGCGCGGTGAGCAGCACGGTGCGGATCGGCACGTTGATCCCGACGCCGAGCGTGTCGGTGCCGCAGATGACCTTGAGGAGGCCGTCCTGGGCCAGCTTCTCCACGAGGCGGCGGTATTTGGGCAGCATGCCCGCGTGGTGCACGCCGATGCCCGCCCGGACGAGGCGGTTCAGGGTGTGCCCGAAGCCCGCGGAGAAGCGGAAGCCGGCGATCCGCGCGGCGATCGCCTCCTTCTCCTCCTTGGACGTCACCGAGATCGAGGACAGCCCCTGGGCCGTCTCCACGGCGTCCAGCTGCGAGAAGTGCACGATGTACACCGGTGCCTGGTGGGTGCTCACGAGCTCCTCGACCTTCTCCTGCAGCGGCACCTCGGACCACTCGAACGTCAGCGGGATGGGGCGCTCCGCATGGGCGACGACGGCGACCTCGCGCCCGGTGCGCTCGGTGAGGTCCGCCTCGAGGCGGGTCGTGTCGCCGAGGGTGGCCGACATGAGCAGGAACCGGGCCTGCGGCAGCTCGAGGAGGGGGACCTGCCAGGCCCAGCCACGGGAGGGGTCCGCGTAGTAGTGGAACTCGTCCATCACCACGGTGCCGATCTCCATGCCCGAGCCCTCGCGCAGCGCGCGGTTGGCCAGGATCTCGGCGGTGCAGCAGATGATCGGCGCGTCACCGTTGACGGTGGAGTCACCCGTGACCATGCCCACATTCTCCGCCCCGAACACGTCCACCAGCGCGAAGAACTTCTCCGAGACGAGCGCCTTGATCGGCGCCGTGTAGTAGGAGACGGCGTCGTGGGCGAGCGCGTCGGCGTGTGCGGCCAGCGCCACCAGGGACTTGCCGGAGCCGGTGGGCGTCGCCAGGATCACGTGCTTGCCCTGGACGAGCTCGAGGACGGCCTCCTCCTGGGCGGGGTAGAGCGAGATGCCGCGGTCCTCGGTCCAGGCCGCGAAGGCCCCGAAGACGTCGTCGGCGTCCGGGGTCGGCGGGAGCGCGTCGATGCGGTCGGTCAGCGAGGGCGGGTTCGTGGCGGCAGAAGTCATCGCCCCCAGGGTATCGGCCGCTCCGCGCGATACGGTGCCGCCATGAGTCAGATCGCGCCTGAGAGCCCGCATCCGGACACCGACGCCGTCGTGGGGGACGTGACCGGCCGACAGGGCGGGGGGTTCACCTGGGATCCCGCGCAGTACGAGGGCTTCGCCGAGCATCGCGCCCGCCCCTTCCACGACCTGGTGGGGCGCGTCCGCGCCGAGGCGCCGCGCGTCGTGGTGGACCTGGGCTGCGGCCCGGGGACCCTGACCCGGACGCTAGCCGAGCGCTGGCCGGACGCCGAGGTGATCGGTCTGGACGACTCGCCCGCGATGCTCGAGCGGGCCCGGGAGCAGGCCGCCCGCACGGGCACCCCCGCCAACCTGCGCTTCGAGGCAGTCGACGCCTCGCAGTGGCGCCCGTCGAGGGCGACGGACGTCGTGGTGTCCAACGCGATGCTCCAGTGGATCCCGACGCACCGTCGCCTGATCCGGCGCTGGCTCGGGGACCTCACGCCGGGGGCCTGGTTCGCGGCGCAGATCCCGCGGCCCTACGAGCAGCCCTCCCACGCGGCGATCGTGGCGCTGGCCGAGGACCCGGCCTTCTCCGAGCCGCTGCACGGCGTGGCCACCACCCGCACCGTGGCGCCGCCCGAGGAGTACACGCGGCTGTTCCTCGAGGCGGGGTGGTCCCCGGTCGTCTGGGAGACGGAGTACCAGCAGGTGCTGACGGGCGAGGACCCGGTGTTCCGGTGGACCTCCGGCGCGGCCCTGCGACCGAGCCTGCAGGCCCTGGCCCGCTGGGACGCCGAGGAGGGCTCCGCCGAGGGCGCCGGGCTGCTCGAGGCGTTCGTGGACCGGTACCGCGCCGCCATGCGCGAGGCATACCCGTCGGTGCCCGGCGTCACGGCCGACGACGGCGGCCCGGTCACGATCTTCCCGGCCCGGCGCCTGTTCATGGTGGGGCAGAAGCCGGCCTGACGCCGGGCCCGCCCGGGCGGGCCGTCACCAGCCGCGCTCGGCCCACTCCGGCAGGTGGGGGCGTTCGGCGCCCAGGGTCGTCGAGGCGCCGTGGCCGGGGTGGACCACCACGTCGTCGTCGAACGCGTCGAAGATCCGTTCGGTGACGTCCGTGAACAGCTGACGGAACCGGCCGTCGTCGCCCTCGGTGTTGCCCACCCCGCCCGGGAAGAGGGAGTCGCCGGTGAAGAGCACGGCCGGCTCGTCCGCCTCGGGGCGGCACACCAGCGCGATCGACCCGGGCGTGTGGCCGCGCAGGGCCAGCACCTCGAGCCGGAGCCCGTCCACCCCCACGATGTCCCCGTGGCGCAGGCGCACGTCGGGGGCGACCCCCGTGGCCTCGGCGATTGCGTCGGCGTCGTCCTCGCCGGCCGCCGTGCGGGCCCCGGTCAGGGAGGCCAGCGCCGGCAGCGCGCGCACGTGGTCCCAATGCCGGTGCGTGGTGACGATCATCTCGAGGCGCGGCTCGCACGGGGTGTCGTCCGCGGCCGAGGCGATGAGGTCGCGGATCGCCTCGGCCTCGGCGGCGGCGTCGATCAGCACCTGCGCCCCCGTGGTCTTGGAGGTGAGCAGGTACACGTTGTTGTCCATCTCCGACACGGAGCAGGCGCGCACCGTGACGGCGGGCAGATCGTGCAGGAGGCGGTTCCGGGCGGTCTCGGGCATGCGCAACAGTGTACGGACGGGGCGGCGACGCGCCAGGGCGGGCCCGGCCCGCGGTCGGTTCGCCCACAGGCGAGACCCCGGTGTCGTATCCGTGCCCGCCCCTATGCTGGCCGCGTGCCCAAGAACTCCTCCACCACCGTCTCCTCCGCCGTCGAGGCCCACCCCGGCGGCCTCGCCTCCGGCCCCGGCGGCGCGCGCTCGGGCGAGCGGGACCGCATCGTCGTCCAGGGCGCCCGCGAGCACAACCTGAAGGACGTGGACGTCAGCTTCCCGCGGGACGCCATGGTCGTGTTCACGGGCCTGTCCGGCTCGGGCAAGTCCTCCCTGGCCTTCGACACGATCTTCGCCGAGGGCCAGCGACGCTACGTCGAGTCGCTCTCCTCCTACGCCCGCATGTTCCTGGGCCGGGTGGACAAGCCGGACGTGGACTTCATCGAGGGCCTGTCCCCGGCCGTGTCCATCGACCAGAAGTCCACCAACCGCAACCCGCGCTCCACGGTGGGGACCATCACCGAGATCTACGACTACATGCGCCTGCTCTGGGCGCGCGTCGGGGTGCCGCACTGCCCGCAGTGCGGCGAGCCGGTGAGCCGGCAGACCCCGCAGCAGATCGTGGACCAGCTCGAGGAGCTGCCCGAGCGCACCCGCTTCCAGGTGCTCGCGCCCGTGGTCCGCGGCCGCAAGGGCGAGTTCGTGGACCTGTTCCAGGACCTGTCCACGCAGGGCTTCGCCCGCGCCGTCGTGGACGGGGAGACCGTCCAGCTCTCGGACCCGCCCGTGCTGAAGAAGCAGGTCAAGCACACCATCGCCGTCGTCGTGGACCGCCTGGCCATGAAGGAGGGCATCCGCCAGCGCCTCACCGACTCGGTGGAGACCGCCCTGAAGCTGGCGGACGGCCTCGTCGTCGCCGAGTTCGTGGACGTGGAGCCGGTCGCCGAGAAGGGCAGGAAGAACACCGCGGAGTTCGGCGGGCGGGACGCCGAGGGCAACCCCCGGTACCGCTCGTTCTCCGAGAAGCTCTCCTGCCCCAACGGGCACGAGCAGACCGTGGACGAGATCGAGCCGCGCTCGTTCTCCTTCAACAACCCGTTCGGCGCGTGCCCCGAGTGCACCGGCATCGGCTCCCGCCTGCAGGTGGACCCGGACCTCGTCGTCGCCAACGACGAGCTGTCCCTGCGCGAGGGCGCCGTCGTGCCGTGGTCGCTGGGCAAGTCCACCTCGGACTACTGGCTGCGCGTGCTCGGCGGGCTGGGCAAGGAGATGGGCTTCTCCCTGGACACCCCGTGGAAGGACCTGACGGAGGCGGAGCGCGACGCCGTCCTGAACGGCAAGGACTTCAAGGTGGAGGTGACGTTCCGCAACCGGTTCGGCCGCGAGCGCCGCTACACCACGGGCTTCGAGGGCGTCATCCCCTACGTGATGCGCAAGCACGGGGAGACCGAGTCGGACGGCGCCCGCGAGCGCTACGAGTCGTTCATGCGGGAGATCCCGTGCCCGGCGTGCCACGGGGCCCGCCTCAACCCCACGGTCCTGAACGTGCTCGTGGGCGGCCTGTCCATCGCGGACGCCACCCGCCTGCCCATGCGCGAGGCCATGGAGTTCTTCTCGGGGCTGCGGCTGACGGACCGGGAGCGGCAGATCGCGGACCAGGTGCTCAAGGAGATCCTGGCCCGGCTGGCGTTCCTGCTGGACGTCGGCCTCGAGTACCTCAACCTCGAGCGGCCGGCCGGCACCCTCTCCGGCGGCGAGGCCCAGCGCATCCGCCTGGCCACACAGATCGGCTCCGGGCTGGTCGGCGTCCTCTACGTCCTCGACGAGCCGTCCATCGGCCTGCACCAGCGGGACAACCGCCGCCTCATCGAGACCCTCCTGCGCTTGCGGGACCTCGGCAACACCCTCATCGTCGTCGAGCACGACGAGGACACGATCGCCGAGGCGGACTGGATCGTGGACATCGGCCCTCGCGCGGGCGAGCACGGCGGCGAGGTCGTGCACTCGGGCTCCCTGGCGGATCTCAAGGCGAACACGCGGTCCGTCACCGGCGACTACCTCTCCGGCCGCCGCTCCATCGCGGTGCCGGAGCGGCGTCGCGTCCCGGAGAAGGGGCGCGTGCTGACGGTCCGCGGCGCCCAGGAGAACAACCTGAAGGACGTCTCGGTGGAGGTCCCGCTCGGGGTCCTCACGGCCGTGACGGGCGTGTCCGGCTCTGGCAAGTCCACGCTGATCAACGAGATCCTCTACAAGGTCCTGGCCAACCGGCTCAACGGCGCCAAGCTCGTGCCCGGCCGGCACCGGTCCGTGGAGGGACTCGAGCACCTGGACAAGGTGGTCCACGTGGACCAGAGCCCCATCGGGCGCACGCCACGCTCCAACCCCGCCACCTACACGGGCGTGTTCGACGCGATCCGCAAGCTCTTCGCGGAGACCCCCGAGGCGAAGGTCCGGGGCTACCAGCAGGGCCGGTTCTCCTTCAACATCAAGGGCGGGCGCTGCGAGGCGTGCGCGGGCGACGGCACGCTGAAGATCGAGATGAACTTCCTGCCGGACGTCTACGTGCCGTGCGAGGTGTGCCACGGGGCCCGGTACAACCGGGAGACGCTCGAGGTCACCTACAAGGGCAAGAACATCGCCGAGGTCCTCGACATGCCGATCGAGGAGGCCGCGGACTTCTTCAGCGCGTACACCCGCATCTCGCGGTACCTGGACACGCTCGTCGACGTCGGTCTGGGCTACGTCCGCCTGGGCCAGCCCGCCACCACGCTCTCGGGCGGCGAGGCCCAGCGCGTGAAGCTGGCGGCCGAGCTCCAGAAGCGCTCCAACGGCCGCACCATCTACGTGCTGGACGAGCCGACCACGGGGCTGCACTTCGACGACATCCGCAAGCTCCTGCACGTGCTCCAGTCCCTCGTGGACAAGGGCAACACGGTGCTCACCATCGAGCACAACCTCGACGTGATCAAGAGTGCCGACCACGTGATCGACCTCGGCCCCGAGGGCGGCTCCGGCGGCGGCACGATCGTGGCCACGGGCACGCCGGAGGAGGTCGCGCGCGCCGCCGAGAGCCACACGGGCCGGTTCCTCGCGGAACTGCTCGCGTAGCATGGACCCCGCCCACGCAGGACGCGGACGAAGGAGAGCCATGGCGACGTCGGAGCCCGTGCGCAGGAGCGCCGCCGCGCTCCTGCGGCTCACCTGCCGCCCCGAGGTCGTCGGCATGGAGCACGTCCCTGCGCGGGGCCCCTTCGTCATGGCCTCCAACCACCTGTCCTTCGTCGACTCGGTGATCCTCCAGGCCCTCGCCCCCCGCCCGGTCCACTTCTTCGCCAAGGAGGAGTACTTCACGGGCACGGGCCTGCGGGGCCGCGTCCGGCGGCGGTTCTTCGAGTCCGTGGGCTCCGTCCCCGTCCGCCGGGGCGAGCAGGCCGCCTCCGTGGCCGCGCTCGAGTCCCTCGTGGGCCTGCTCGAGTCCGGCCAGGGCGTCGGCATCTACCCGGAGGGCACCCGCAGCCGCGACGGCCGCCTCTACCGCGGCCGCACCGGTGCGGCCTGGCTGGCCCTGGCCACCGGCGCACCCGTGGTGCCCGTGGGCCTCGTCGGCACGCAGCACCTCCAGCCGCCGGACACGAACGGCTTCCGTCCCCACCGGTTCTCCGTGCGCGTGGGCGCGCCCCTGGACTTCGGCCACCCCGGGCGTCGACACACCCTGCCGCAGCGCCGCGACGCGACGGCGGCGATCATGGACGCCATCGGCGCGCTCTCGGGGCAGGAGCGCGTGGACGCCTACAACGCCGCCCCGGGTGCCCGTGGCTGATCCGGCCTCCTACCGCCCGGCTCCGGGCGAGATCTCCACGTCGCCCGGCGTCTACCGCTTCCGCGACGCGGACGGACGCGTCGTCTACGTCGGCAAGGCGAAGAACCTGCGCGCCCGCCTGAGCTCCTATTTCCAGGACCCCGCCCGGCTGGCCACCAAGACCCGGGCCATGGTGTTCACGGCGGCCGCGGTCGAGTGGACCGTCGTCGGCTCCGAGCTGGAGGCGCTCCAGCTCGAGTACACGTGGATCAAGGAGTATCGCCCCCGGTTCAACATCATGTACCGGGACGACAAGTCGTACCCCTACCTGGCCGTGACCATGAACGAGCAGTTCCCGCGCGTCCAGGTGATGCGCGGCGACCGGAAGCCCGGCGTGAAGTACTTCGGCCCGTTCCACCCGGCCAAGGCGATCCGGGAGACCGTGGACCTGATGCTGCGCGTCTTCCCGGTCCGCACGTGCTCGGCCGGCGTGTTCAAGCGGGCCCGCGCCCAGGACCGGCCGTGCCTGCTCGGCTACATCGGCAAGTGCTCGGCGCCCTGCGTGGGCCGGATCAGCCCGGCGGACCATCGCGCGCTGGCCCAGGACTTCTGCGACTTCATGGCCGGGGATGCGAACCGGTTCATCCGCGAGCTGGAGAAGGCCATGGCCCGCGCCGTCGAGGAGCTGCGCTACGAGGACGCGGCCCGGCTGCGGGACGACATCGCCGCGCTGCGCCGCGTGTTCGAGCGCAACGCCGTGGTGCTGCCGGAGAACACGGAGGCGGACATCTTCGCCCTGCACGCGGACGAGCTGGAGGTCGCGGTGCAGGTGTTCCACGTCCGGCAGGGTCGCATCCGCGGCCAGCGCGGCTGGGTCATGGAGCGCGTGGAGGACGTCGCCGAGCCGGAGATGGTCGCGCACCTGCTCCAGCAGGTCTACGGCGACCTCGAGGGGCCGGAGCGCATCCCGCACGAGATCCTCGTCCCGGTCGAGCCCGACGACGCCGCGCAGCTCACCGAGTGGCTCTCGGGCCTGCGCGGGTCCCGGGTCGCCGTGCGCGTGCCCCGGCGGGGCTCGAAGGCGGACCTCATGGAGACCGTCCGGGAGAACGCGGAGATGGCCCTCAAGCTGCACAAGTCGCGGCGGTCCGGGGACCTCACCACCCGCTCCGCCGCCCTGCGGGAGCTGCAGGAGGCCCTGGAGGTCACCGAGCCCCTGTTGCGCATCGAGTGCTACGACATCTCCCACTCCCAGGGCACCAACGTGGTCGGCTCGATGGTCGTCATGGAGGACGGGCTGCCGAAGAAGAAGGACTACCGCCGCTTCAACGTCACGGGGGAGGCCGCCCGGGACGACACGGCGTCCCTGCGCGACGTCCTGCGGCGCCGCTTCGCCCGCCTGGCCAAGGAGCGCGCGGAGGGCGCCCCGCTCTCCGGTCAGGTCGAGGGGGACGATCAGGAGGCGGGGCGCCGCTTCGCGTACCCGCCCTCGCTCGTGGTGGTCGACGGCGGCCCGCCCCAGGTGGCCGCGGCCGCGGCGGTCCTCGCGGAGCTGGGCCTGGACGACCTGCCCGTGGTCGGGCTGGCCAAGCGGCTCGAGGAGGTGTGGCTGCCGGGCGACGAGTTCCCGGTGGTCCTGCCGCGCACCTCGGAGGGCCTGTACCTGCTCCAGCGCATCCGTGACGAGTCGCACCGGTTCGCGATCGCGGGCCACCGCAGCCGGCGGTCCAAGGCGATGACCGTCTCCGCCCTGGACGGGATCCCGGGCCTGGGCCCGGCCAAGCGCACCGCGCTGCTGAACCACTTCGGCTCCGTCGCCGAGATCCGGGCCGCCGGCGTGGACCGGCTGACCGAGGTCGCCGGCATCGGGCCGCGGCTGGCCGAGGCCGTCCACACGGCGCTCACGGCCGACACGCCCGCGGATACAGTGGAGTCATGACCGAGGAGACCCTCCAGCCGGAGAAGCCGCCGACATCCGAGGTGCTCGTGATCGCCGGGATGTCCGGCGCCGGACGGACCACCGCCGCGCACGCGCTCGAGGACCACGGCTGGGACGTGGTGGAGAACATGCCGCCGGCCCTGTTCGGCACGCTGGCCGAGCTCATCGCCCGCTCGCCGGAGGCGTTCCCGCGCCTGGCGATCGTGGTGGACGTGCGCTCGCGCTCCTACTTCGAGGAGCTGTACGCCGCCCTGCAGCACCTGGCCAACAGCGGAGTGGAGTATCGCACCGTGTTCCTCGATGCGGAGGACCACGTCCTCCTGCAACGCTTCGAGGCCGGCCGCCGCCCCCACCCGATGCAGGGCAACGCCCGGCTGCTGGACGGCATCCGCGCGGAGCGGGACGTCGTCGAGCCGCTCAAGGCGCGTGCCGACGTCGTGGTGGACACCACCGAGCTGAACGTGCACGGCCTGGCCACGGAGATCACCGAGCTGTTCTCGGAGTCCGGCCCCGTCACGCTGCGCCTGACCATCATGAGCTTCGGGTTCAAGTACGGCGTCCCGGCGGACGCGAACTTCGTGGCGGACATGCGCTTCATCCCCAACCCCCACTGGGTGCCGGCGCTGCGTCCGCACACGGGCACGGAGGCCGCGGTCGCGGACTACGTGCTCTCCCGCCCCGGTGTCGAGGACTTCCTGCGCGCGTACGTCGCCATGCTGGGGCCGGTGTTCGAGGGCTACCGGCGGGAGAACAAGCACTACGCCACGCTCGCCATCGGCTGCACGGGCGGCAAGCACCGCTCCGTGGCCGTCGCCGAGGAGCTGGCCCGGCGCCTGGCCCAGGTGCCCCACGTGACGGTGCACGTCCAGCACCGGGACATGGGGCGCGAATGACGTCCCCGCTCACCGGCCAGCTGCCCCTGCCGCCCGGGATGGGTTCGGAAGGGCGCGGGGTGGGCGCCGGCATGTCCCGCCCCACGGCCCGGGTCACCGCCCTCGGCGGCGGCCACGGCCTCTCCGCGTCCCTCGCGGCCCTGCGGCACGTGGCCGGGCACCTCACGGCCGTCGTCACGGTGGCGGACGACGGCGGCTCCTCCGGCACCATCCGCCGGGAGATGGCGGTGCTGCCGCCCGGCGACCTCCGCATGGCGCTGGCCGCCCTGTGCGACGACACCGACTGGGGTCGGACCTGGGCCCACGTCATGCAGCACCGCTTCCGCTCCACCGAGGTGCCCGCGGACCAGGCCACCCTGGACAACCACGCGCTCGGGAACCTCCTGATCGTCGCCCTCTGGGAGCTGCTGGGCGACCCGGTGGACGGGCTGCGCTGGGCCGGCGCCCTGCTGCGGGCGCACGGCGAGGTCCTGCCGGTCTCGCGGGTGCCGCTGACCATCGGCGGGGACGTGCTCAGCGCCGGCCCGGACGGCCGCCTACGCACCCGATGCGTGGAGGGCCAGGTGGCCCTCGCGGTCGCCGCGTTCGAGGGGCGCGTCACCGACGTCCGCCTGAGCCCGTCCGACGCTCCCGCCACCCCGGAGGCGCTCTCGGCGATCGAGCTGGCCGACTGGGTGGTGCTCGGGCCCGGCTCGCTGTACACGTCGGTGCTGCCGCACCTGCTGATGCCGGAGGTGCGCTCGGCCCTCGCCGCCACCGCCGCCCGGCGCCTCATGGTGCTGAACCTGCGCACGGGCGACCAGGAGACCACCGGCCTCGCCCACGCCGACCACCTCAAGGTGCTGCGCTCGTATGCGCCGGACCTCCGGCTGGACGTGGTGATCGCCGACGTGGACGCGGTCACCGACCGGGCGGCGGTGGAGGCCGAGGCGGCCCGCATGGGCGCGCGCGTGGCGTTCAGTAGAGTGAGCAGTGCCCAGGATCCCCAGGTCCACGATCCGCTGCGCCTGGCCGTCGCGATCGACGAGGCGATGACCCACTGACGCGCGCACCTCGCCGAGAAGGAGCACGAGCATGGCGCTGACCATGACCCTCAAGGAGGAGCTGGCCCGTGTGCCGGTCGCCGCGACCCCGGAGCGGCGGGCGGAGACGGCGGCGATGCTGCGGTTCGCCGGGGGCCTGCACCTCGTGGCCGGCCGCGTCGTCGTCGAGGCCGAGCTGGACCACGGCGCCAGCGTGCGCCGCCTGCGCGCCGCCATCACCGAGCTGTACGGCCTGGCCCCGGAGATCGTGGTGGTCTCCGGCGGCAACCTGCGCCGGGGTCAGCGGTACGTGCTCCGGGTGGTGCGCGGGGGAGAGGACCTCGCCCGGCAGACCGGGCTCATCGACCAGCGGGGACGGCCCGTGCGTGGCCTCGCGCCGGTCCTCGTCAGCGGGACGACGGCGGCCACCGCCGCCGTGTGGCGCGGGGCCCTGCTGGCCCACGGCTCCCTCACCGAGCCCGGCCGCTCGGCGGCCCTCGAGGTGACCACGCCGGGCCCGGAGGCCGCGCTCGCGCTGGTGGGGGCCGCGCGTCGGCTCCGCGTGGCGGCGAAGGCACGCGAGGTGCGTCAGTCGGACCGCGTCGTGGTCCGCGACGGCGAGGCGATCGCCACGCTGCTCGCCGCCGTCGGCGCGGAGCAGACCGCGACCCTCTGGCGCGAGCGGCGCGAGCGCAAAGAGGTCCGGGCCACCGCCAACCGCCTCGCGAACTTCGACGACGCCAACCTGCGCCGTTCCGCCCAGGCCGCTGTCACGGCCGGGGCGAAGGTGGAGCGGGCCCTCGAGATCCTCGGGGACGAGGTGCCCGACCACCTTCGCTACGCGGGACGGCTGCGCCTCGAGCACAAGCAGGCCTCCCTCGACGAGCTCGGCCGCCTCGCGGACCCGCCGATGACCAAGGACGCCGTCGCCGGGCGCATCCGCCGGCTGCTGGCCATGGCGGACAAGCGGGCCGCCGAGCGGGGCATCCCCGGGACGGACGCGGCCTCCGAGGGCTGAGCGCGGGATCACCGTCGACGGGATCTGGCCCCGGCGCTCCGCCCCCGATCACAATGGAGACGGACGGAATACGCCGCCGAGACGCGAGGTTGCCCGAGGTGGAGGCCGAGGGCGTCCTGCCCGCAGCCTCGCCTGACCAAGGAGGAAGCATGACCGAATACACCCTTCCGGAGCTGGACTACGACTACGCCGCGCTGGAGCCGCACATCTCGGCCCGCATCATGGAGCTGCACCACTCCAAGCACCACGCCACGTACGTCAAGGGCGCGAACACCGCCCTGGAGAAGCTGGCCGCCGCGCGTGAGGCCGGCGACTTCGGCTCCGTGAACCAGCTGTCGAAGGACCTCGCCTTCAACCTGGGCGGGCACACGAACCACTCGATCTTCTGGAAGAACCTCTCGCCGGAGGGCGGCGACAAGCCGACCGGCGAGCTGGCCGCCGCCATCGACGAGTACTTCGGCTCGTTCGACCAGTTCCAGGCCCACTTCACCGCCGCCGCCCTCGGCATCCAGGGCTCCGGCTGGGCCGTGCTGGCCTACGAGCCCATCGGCGGCAACCTGGTGATCGAGCAGTTCTACGACCAGCAGAACGGCGTGCCGGTCGCCACCATCCCGCTGTTCCAGCTGGACATGTGGGAGCACGCCTTCTACCTCGACTACCAGAACGTCAAGGCGGACTACGTCAAGGCGATCTGGAACATCGTGAACTGGGCCGACGTGCAGGCCCGCTTCGAGGCCGCCCGCGCCGGCGCCTCCGGCCTGATCCTCCCGGCCTGATCCACACCGCGCACCGGGGCGCTGATGTCGTGGCCCCACGACGTCAGCGCCCCGATGCGGGGAGGGGCTCGGCGCTCCGGCCCTGTCCCCACACCCACCGCCACGGGCCACGCAACGAGAACCGACGAGAGGGACCACCATGACCAAGATCGCCATCAACGGCTACGGCCGCATCGGACGCAACATCGTGCGCGTGCTCAGGGACCGCGGCCACGAGAACCTCGAGCTGGTCGCGGTGAACGACCTCGCCGACCCCGAGGACCTGTTCTGGCTGACCCAGTACGACACCATCCTGGGCCGCTACCCGGGCGAGCTGGAGCGGACCGAGAAGGGGTTCCGCATCGACGGCCGCGACGTCGCGTTCTTCCAGGAGGCCGACCCGACGAAGCTGCCGTGGGGCGAGCTCGGCGTGGACCTGGTCATCGAGTGCACCGGCATCTTCACGACCGGCCCCAAGGCGCAGGCCCACCTCGACGCCGGGGCCAAGAAGGTCCTCATCTCCGCTCCCGCCAAGGAGGTCGACGGCACCTTCGTGATGGGCGTGAACGAGCACACCTACGACGCGGAGACGATGCACATCGTCTCGAACGCCTCGTGCACCACCAACTGCCTGGCCCCGATGGCGAAGGTCCTCAACGACGAGTTCGGCATCGTGGACGGCATCATGACCACGATCCACGCGTACACCGGCGACCAGAACCTGCACGACAACGTGCACAAGAAGGACCGCCGTCGGGCGCGCGCCGCCGCCCAGAACATGGTGCCCACCTCCACGGGCGCGGCGAAGGCCATCGGCGAGGTCATCCCAGAGCTGAAGGGCAAGCTCGACGGCTTCGCCATGCGGGTGCCGACCATCACCGGCTCGGCCACCGACCTGACCGTGGAGCTGACGCGTCACGTGGAGGTCGAGGAGATCAACGCGGCGTTCAAGAAGGCTGCGGAGTCCGGTCCGTTGCAGGGCCGCCTGGTCTACTCGGAGGACCCGCTCGTGTCCTCGGACATCATCACCTCCCCGGCGGCGTGCACCTTCGACGCCCCGCTGACCAAGTCCATCGGGCAGACCGTGAAGATCATCGGCTGGTACGACAATGAGTACGGCTACACGTCCCAGCTCATGGACTTCGCGGACCTCATCGGCTCGAAGCTCTGAGCCCGCACGGCGCCCGACGGCCCGGGCCGACGGTTCCCCCGTCGGCCCGGGCCGTCCCCCTAGACTGCACCGTGAACCGACCCCGCTCCGGCACCCCAGGAGGCATCATGCCCGCATCGACCCTCAACGATCTGCTCGAGGCCGGCGTCGCCGGCCGCACCGTGCTCATCCGGTCCGACCTGAACGTCCCGCTGGACGGGGACACCGTCACCGACGACGGCCGCATCCGTGCCTCGCTGCCCGCGATCCGGGACCTGGCGGAGGCCGGGGCCCGCGTGATCGTCATGGCCCATCTGGGCCGCCCCAAGGGTGAGCCCGACCCCGCGTACTCCCTCCGTCCGGTCGCCGCGCGCATGGCCGAGCTGCTGGGCGCCGACGTCGCCCTGGCCGCAGACGTGACCGGGGACGACGCGCGCGCCCACGCCGCCGCCCTGCAGGACGGCCAGGTGCTGCTGCTGGAGAACGTGCGCTTCGACGCCCGCGAGACCTCCAAGGACGATGCCGAGCGCGCCGCACTCGCCGGGGAGATGGCTGCCCTGGCCGGCGCGGACGGTGCCTACGTGGGCGACGCGTTCGGCGCGGTCCACCGCAAGCACGCCTCCGTGTTCGACGTCGCGGCACAGCTGCCGGCCCACCAGGGCCCGCTGGTCGCCGCCGAGCTCGAGGTGCTCACCCGCCTGACCGAGTCCCCGGAGCGGCCTTACGTCGTCGTGCTGGGCGGGTCGAAGGTCTCGGACAAGCTGGCCGTGATCGACAACCTGCTGGACAAGGCCGACATGCTGCTGATCGGCGGCGGCATGCTCTTCACCTTCCTCAAGGCGCAGGGCCACGAGGTGGGCGCCTCCCTGCTCGAGGAGGACCAGCTCGACACCGTTCGCGAATACCTGCGCCGCTCCGAGGCCGGGGCCGCCCGCATCGTGCTCCCCACGGACATCGTGATGGCCTCCGGCTTCGCGGCCGACGCCGAGCACGAGGTCCTGGCCGCGGACGCCCTCACCTCGGGCGCGCACGGCGCGTCCGCCATGGGCTTGGACATCGGCCCCGAGACGGCCCGGGCGTTCGCGGAGCAGATCCGCGGCGCCCAGACCGTGTTCTGGAACGGACCCATGGGCGTGTTCGAGTTCCCGGCCTTCGCGGAGGGCACCCGGGCGGTGGCCCAGGCCCTCACCGAGGCCTCCGCGGCCGGCGGTCTGTCGGTGGTCGGCGGCGGCGACTCCGCGGCGGCCGTGCGCACGCTCGGCTTCGCCGACGACGCGTTCGGCCACATCTCCACCGGTGGCGGCGCCTCCCTCGAATACCTCGAGGGCAAGGAGCTGCCGGGCGTCACCGCCCTGGCCGGCGAGGGGCGGGCGTGAGCATGGCGGAGCAGACCACGCGCGTGCCGCTGATCGCGGGCAACTGGAAGATGAACCTGGACCACCTCGAGGCCGTCACCCTGGTGCAGCGCCTCACGTGGCTCCTCTCGGACGCGGACCATGACCAGGAGGCCGTGGAGGTCGCGGTGTTCCCGCCCTTCACGGGCCTGCGGTCCGTGCAGACGCTCGTCACCGGCGACCGCCTGGACCTCGTCTACGGCGCGCAGGACCTCTCGCCCGAGGACGCCGGCGCCTACACGGGCGACGTCTCCGGCGCGTTCCTGGCCGCGCTGGGGTGCCGTTACGCGATCGTGGGCCACTCCGAGCGCCGCACCCTCCACGGGGAGGACGACGCCCTCGTCGCGCGCAAGGCCGCCGCGGCCCTGCGCCACGGCCTCGCCCCGGTGATCTGCGTGGGCGAGGGCCTGGAGGTGCGCCAGGCCGGCCGGCACGTCGAGCACACGCTCGCCCAGCTGGAGGGCTCCATCGCGGGCCTGTCGGCGCAGGACGTGGCCGGCGTCGTCGTCGCCTACGAGCCCGTGTGGGCGATCGGCACGGGCGAGGTCGCCGGCCCCGAGGATGCGCAGCAGATGGGTGCGGCCCTGCGCGCCCGCGTGGCCGCACTGCACGGCGACGACGTCGCCGCCGGGCTGCGGATCCTCTACGGCGGCTCCGTGAAGTCCTCCAGCGCGCCGGCGCTGCTGGCACAGCCGGACGTGGACGGCGCCCTCGTGGGCGGCGCCAGCCTCGAAGCGGACGAGTTTGCTAAGATCGTCCGGTTCGACCAGGCCTGATCCGTCCGGCCCGACCGACCGCATTCTCCGTGACGGTCCCGGCGCGCGCCGGGGCCGCACCTCGACCCGAGGAGCCCTCCCGTGGACGTCCTGACTCTGGCCCTGCAGATCCTCGTGGTCGTGCTCAGCATGGTCATCGTGCTGCTCATCCTGCTGCACAAGGGCCGCGGCGGCGGCGTCTCGGACATGTTCGGCGGTGGCGTGACCACCTCGATGAGCTCCTCGGGCTCCGCCCAGCGCCTGCTCACCCGCCTGACCGTCGGCTCCGTGGTCGCCTGGGGTGTCGTGATCGCGCTGCTCGGCGTCCTGCCGCGTCTGACCCTGGAGTCCTGAGGCCGCCCCGCCGGGCCCCGACGCGAACGCCCCGCACGGATGATCCGTGCGGGGCGTTCGTGCGTCCCGGGCCGGTGCGGCGCCGGGTGCTGCTCAGCGCTCGGAGGCCTGCACGGGGGAGAGGTCCGTGCGCGGCAGGCCCCGGTGGAGCACGGCGCCGAAGACCTCGTCCGGGTCCAGGCGGCGCAGCTCCTCCGCCAGGCAGTCCTGGATCGTCCGGCGTGGCAGGGAGATGCGCTGCACCGGCCTGCCCTGCTGATAGAGCCGGGCCACCTGCGAGTGCGAGCGGGAGAGCACCACGTCCCCGTCCGTGCACCGCAGGCGCACCGCACGGATCCCGTGGCCGGCCTTCGAGTGCGCGATCGTCACCGGCACCTTCAGGGCCAGGGTGAGCCACGCCGCAAGCAGCATGGTGCTGGGGGAGTCCGGCGCCCCGTCCACCGTCACCGAGCGCAGGGTGGCCACGTCGAGCGTGTCGAAGATGCCGGCCACCTGGATCCGCCACAGCGTCAGGCGCGTCCAGGCCAGGTCGGTGTCGCCCTCATGGTGGCCCGCGCGCAGAGCCCACAGGGCGGGCTCGGCCGCGGACGCCGATGCCGTGTCCGTGATCCGGCGGTGGGCCAGGCGACCGAGCGCCGTCGCCGAGGGGACCTCGGGCGGCACCCCGGGCCACCACGCGACGATGGGCGCATCGGGCAGGAGCAGCCCGGAGACGAGCGACTCATCGGCGTGGGCGTTCTCCCCGGCGCACCACAGCACCACGACGTCGGAGGCGCCGGCGTCGCCGCCGACCCGGATCTCGGCGTCCAGGCGGGTGGGTGCCGCAGGGTCGCCCAGGGCCAGGACGATGATGCGGCACGGGTGCTCCAACGAGGCCGCGTTGGCGGCCTGGACGGCGGACTCGATGCCGGCGTCGTCCGTGCTGATCACGAGCGTGAGGACGCGGCCGAGGGTCACGACCCCGCTCTTCTCGCGCAGCTGCGTGATGCGCTTGGCCACCTGGGAGGTGGTGGTGTCCTGCATGCGGATCTTCACGGGCGCCTCCAGCTTCGTCCGTCGCGGGCCATGAGGGCGTCGGCCGAGGGCGGGCCCCACGTGCCCGGGGCGTAGGGCTCGGGCTGGGTGCCCAGGCTCGCCCAGTGCTCCTCGAACGGGTCCACGATCCGCCAGGACAGCTCCACCTCGGCCTGACGCGGGAACAGCGGCGGCTCCCCGAGGAGTACGTCGAGGATGAGCCGTTCGTACGCCTCGGGGGAGTCCTCGGTGAAGGCGTGGCCGTAGCCGAAGTCCATCGTGACGTCGCGGATCTCGGTCTGCGTGCCGGGCACCTTGGACGCGAAGCGGATGGTGACGCCCTCGTCCGGCTGCACCCGGATGACGATGACGTTCTGCCCGAACTCGTCCCCGTCGTGGACGGGGAACAGCAGGTGCGGGGGCTTCTTGAAGACGACGGCGATCTCCGTCACCCGCCGGCCGAGGCGCTTGCCGGCCCGCAGGTAGAACGGGACGCCCTGCCAACGGCGCGTGCGGATGCCCACCTTGAGCGCGGCGTACGTCTCCGTGACGGACGCCGGGTTGAAGCCCTCCTCGTCGAGGAAGCCCGTGACCTGCTCGCCGCCCTGCCAGCCGGAGGTGTACTGGCCGCGGGCGGAGGCCCCCGCGAGTCCCTCGGGCGTGTCCGGGACGGTCACGGCTTCGAGAACCTTCTCCTTCTCCGCGCGCAGGTGGTCCGCGTCGAACGAGATCGGCTCCTCCATCGCCGTGAACGCGAGCAGCTGCAGGAGATGGTTCTGGATGACGTCGCGGGCCGCGCCCACGCCGTCGTAGTAGCTCGCCCGTCCGCCGATGCCGATGTCCTCGGCCATCGTGATCTGGACGTGGTCCACGTGCTCCGCGTTCCAGAGCGGCTCGAACATCCGGTTGGCGAACCGGAACGCGAGGATGTTCTGCACCGTCTCCTTGCCGAGGTAGTGGTCGATGCGGAACACGGCGTCCGAGGGGAAGACGCGCTCGATCACGGCGTTGAGCTCCTGCGCGCTGGCCAGGTCGTGGCCGAAGGGCTTCTCGATGACCACGCGGCGCCACGGGCCGTCGGCCGGCTGGGACCGGTCGGCCAGGCCCTGGTCGGCCAGGTGGCGGGAGACGGCCTCGAACCAGTCCGGCGGGATGGAGAGGTAGAACGCGGTGTTCCCGCGCGTGCCGCGTGAGGTCTCGAGCTCGGCGAGCACCTCGTCCAGACGGACGTAGGCCGCCTCGTCGTCGAACGCGCCGGAGACGAAGCGCAGGCCGCCCTGGAACTGGTCCCACACGGTCTCGTCGAACGTGGTCCGGGAGGAGGCTTCGACGGCGGCGCGCACGTAGTCGGCGAACTCCTCGTCGGACCAGTCGCGGCGACCGAAGCCGACGAGGGAGAACGCCGGCGGCAGCAGGCCGCGCTGGGCCAGGTCGTACATGGCCGGCAGGAGCTTCTTCTTCGCCAGGTCGCCCGTCACGCCGAACAGCACGAGCGCCGACGGGCCCGCGATGCGGGTCAGGCGCCGGTCACGGGGGTCGCGCAGCGGGTTGCGGGGGACGGTCCGGGACTCACCGGCCACGGACGGCGCTCCTCAGGGCCTCGATGCCCGCGTCGCGGCGGCGCAGGTGCAGGGTGACCACGGGGCGGCCGAGATCGCCCAGCACCCGGGCGTCGCCCGCTGCCTGCGCGGCGATGAGCCTGCCCAGGGAGAACGGGCGGCCGGGCACCTCGAGGTCCCGGCCGGCGTCGCCGGTGATCTGCAGGAACACGCCGACGGCCGGGCCGCCCTTGTGGAACTGCCCGGTGGAGTGCAGGAACCGCGGACCCCAGCCGAACGTGACCGGGCGGCCGACCAGGTCCGCCAGGTCTGCGCGCAGCTCCTCGAGCTCGGCGTCGTCATGACGGGAGAGGTAGGCGTGGACCGCCAGGTAGCCGTCCTCGGGCACCAGCGCCGCCGTGGCGCGCAGCACGCCGGCCAGGTCCGGGGCAGAGGTCACGGACGCCGGGCCGGAGACCTCGACGCCCTCCACCTCACCGTCGGCCGTCCGCTCGGCGGCGGGGCCGTCCAGCAGGGTGCGCGCGGCGGCCTTGGCGGCCTCCACGTCCGGCTGGTCGAAGGGGTTGATCCCGAGCAGGCGGCCGGCCACCGCGGTGGCCACCTCCCACAGCAGCAGCTGGGCGCCGAGCGAGCCGGCGACCTGCACGCCGTGGCCCGGGGCCGCGACGTCGTCCTCGCCGACGAGCTGCACCTGCAGCAGGTCGGGGGCGTCCCACACGGTCTCGGGGTCGCCGGGGGCGACGACGACGGGCAGCAGCCCGGTGCCGTCCTTGCCCGTGGACTCGGCGATCAGCTGCTCGATCCAGGCCGGCAGTCCGGCGATGCCGGACCCGTGGTCGGCGAAGACGAGCTTGTCGCGCGGCGGCTGCGTGCCGCCCAGGGCCGCGCCGAGCTGCAGGCCCGGGTTGTCCTCGTCGTCGGCGGTCAGCAGGTCGAGCACGGCCTCCGCGTCGTCCAGCAGGGCCGCGACGTCCACCCCGGCCAGGCCGGTGGGGACCAGGCCGAACGCGGTGAGAGCCGAGAAACGCCCGCCCACGGTCGGGTCCGCGGTGAAGACGGCGCGCCAGCCGGCGGACTCGCACGCGGCGTGCAGCGGCGAGCCCGCGTCCGTGACGGCGACCAGGCGGGTGCGGGGGTCGATCCCGGCGTCGCGGAACGCGGCCTCGACGACGCGGCGCTGCGAGTCGGTCTCCACGGTGGAGCCGGACTTGGAGGAGACCACCAGCACGGTCCGCTCGAGGTCGCGCTCGAGGGCACGGGAGACCTGCAGCGGGTCCGTGGAGTCCAGGACCTCGAGCTCGACGCCGGCCGTCGCCGCGATCACCTCGGGGGCCAGGGACGAACCGCCCATGCCCGCCAGGAGCACGCGGTCCACGCCCTCGGCGCGCAGCTCCCGGGTCAGCTGGGCGATGTGCGGGACGAGGGCGCGGGAGTCCTCGAACAGGTCGATCCAGCCGAGCCGCTTGGCGGCCTCGTCGCGGGCCGGCGCCCCCCACAGGTCGGCGTCCTGCGCCCCGAGGCGGGAGGCGACGCGGTCCTGGAGGAGGGCGGGCAGATGGCGGTCGATCGCCTCGAGGGCGGCTCCGGTGGCGGTGAGGCCGAGGGTGCTCATGGGGGGTCCTTCCGTGCGCGTGGCGAGCGGGCGGCGGGGTCGGGGGGCGGGTGCGGTCAGCGATGGGCGTCGAGCCCGGAGCGGACCGAGCCGAGCAGCTCGTCCCACGCGGCCTCGAACTTCTCCAGGCCCTCAGTCTCCAGCACGTCCACGACGTCCTGGTAGGACACGCCTGCCGCGCCGACCGCGTCGAGCAGGGCATCGGCCTCGGCGTAGGCGCCCGTGACGGTGTCCGCCGCGATCACCCCGTGGTCGGCGACCGCCTCGAGGGTCTTCTCCGGCAGGGTGGTCACGGTGTGCGGTGCCACGAGTTCGGTGACGTACAGCGTGTCCGGCAGGGCGGGGTCCTTGACGCCGGTGGAGGCCCACAGGGGCCGCTGCACGGGGGCGCCGGCCGCCTCGAGCAGGCGCCAGCGCTCCGAGTCCAGGGCCTGCTCGAAGGCTCGGTAGGCCAGGCGCGCGTTGGCGACGGCGGCCCGGCCGGTCAGCGCCTCGGCCTCGGGGGTGCCGATCGCGCGCAGCCGCGCGTCGACCTCCGTGTCCACACGGGAGACGAAGAAGGAGGCCACCGAGTGGAGGCGGCGGACGTCGTGCCCGTTCGCCCGGGCCTTCTCCAGGCCGGTGAGCCAGGCGTTGAGCACCCGGCGGTAGCGGGGCAGGGAGAAGATCAGGGTCACGTTCACGCTGATGCCCGCGCCGAGCACGTCCGCGATGGCGGACAGGCCCTCCACGGTCGCGGGGATCTTCACCATGAGGTTGGGACGGTCGACGGCCGCCGCCAGCTCGCGGGCCTGCGCCACGGTGCCGGCGGCGTCGCGGGCCAGGCGCGGATCGACCTCAAGGGAGACGAAGCCGTCCGCCCCGCCGGTGCGCTCGTGGACGGGCGCGAGCACGTCGGCGGCGCGGCGCACGTCCTCGGTCGTCAGGGCGACGACGGCCTCGTCCACCGAGGCGCCAGCCGCGGCGAGTTCGCGCAGCTGTCCCTGGTAGGCGCCCGCGTCCGCGAGGGCGACCGCGAAGATGGACGGGTTCGTGGTGACGCCGGTGACCGAGCGGGTGGCGATCAGCTCTTCGAGCGTGCCCTCGTCCAGCCGCGTGCGGGAGAGGTCGTCGAGCCAGATCGACACACCGGCCTGGGCCAGCGCGGCGGTGTTCGGGTTCTGCGGGGTGCTCATGGTCTGCGGGTGCCTTCCCTTCGGGGTGGACGTGCTCGGGGCGCCGTGGGCGCCGGGCCTCAGAGGAGGCCGCGGGTCACCTCGGCGACGTGCTCGCCAGTGAATCCGTACTTCTCCATCAGGCGGGCGCCGTCGGCCGACTCGCCGTAGTGCTCGAGGCTCACGCGGGCGCCCGGGGAGGAGGCCGTCACCGTGTGCTCGAACCACGGCATCGCGATGCCGGCCTCGACGGAGACGCGGACCGGGGCGTCGGGGCCGTCGGGCAGGACCTCGGCCCGGTAGGCCTCGTCCTGCTCGGCGAACCACTCGAGGCAGGGGGCGGAGACGACGCGGGTCGGGACGCCGTCGGCCTGCAGCAGCGCGCGGGCCCGCACGGCCACGGAGACCTCGGAGCCGGTCGCGATCAGCAGCGCGCGGGCCGGCGTCGGCGCGCCGTCGGCATCCGTGGCGTCGATGAGGACGTAGGCGCCGCGGGCCACGCCCGAGGCGGGGGCGAAGCCGTCCGTGTCCCGGGGGAGCACGGGCAGGCTCTGCCGGGACAGGACGAGCCCGGCCGGGCGGTCCCGGTGCTCGAGCACCGTCCGCCACGCCCACGCGGTCTCGTTGGCGTCGGCCGGGCGGACGACGTCGAGCCCGGGGATGGCCCGCAGGGCGGCCAGGTGCTCCACCGGCTGGTGCGTGGGGCCGTCCTCGCCGAGGCCGATGGAGTCGTGCGTCCACACGTACGTGCTCGGGGTGCCCATGAGGGCGGCCAGGCGGACGGCGGGGCGCATGTAGTCGGAGAACGTCAGGAACGTGCCCACGTACGCGCGGGTCAGGCCGCCGATCGTGATGCCGTTGACGATCGCCCCGGCCGCGAACTCGCGGACGCCGAAGTGCAGGGTGCGGCCGTACTCGTGGCCCTGCCACGTGGCGGTGGAGCGGCGGGCCGGGATGAAGGAGGGCTCGCCCTTCATGGTGGTGTTGTTCGACCCGGCGAGGTCGGCCGAGCCGCCCCAGAGCTCGGGCATGACCGGCGCGAGGGCCGTGAGCACCTCTCCGGAGGCTGCGCGCGTGGCCAGGCCCTTCTCGTCCGCGTCCCAGGACGGGAACGCGTCCGCGAAGCCAGCGGGCAGCTCTCGTCCGGCCAGTCGGTCGTACAGGCGAGCCTTCTCCGGGTGGGCCTCGCGCCAGGCCTGGAACGCCGCCTCCCAGCCGCGGCGGTACTCTGCCGAGCGCTCGGCGATGGACCGGGCGCGGGCCAGGAGCTCGGGGTCGACGTCGAAGGTCTTGGTCGGGTCCAGCCCGAGGCTCTCCTTGAGGCCGGCGACCTCGTCCGTGCCGAGCTTGGAGCCGTGGATGCCGCCGGTGTTCTGCTTCGTGGGGGAGGGCCAGCCGATCACGGTGCGCAGCTTGATCAGCGAGGGCCGGCCGGTCTCGGCCTTGGCCGCGACGAGGGCGTCGTACAGGGCCTCCACGTCCTCCGTGTACTCGGTCACGGCGTGGCCCTGGGCGCCGTTGGTCCAGTCGACCTCCTGCACGTGCCAGCCGTAGGCCTCGTAGCGGCGGACCACGTCCTCGGTGAACGCGATGTCCGTGTCGTCCTCGATCGAGATGCGGTTCGCGTCGTAGACGACGACCAGGTTCCCGAGCTCCTGGTGCCCGGCCAGCGAGGAGGCCTCGGCGGCGACGCCCTCCTGGATGTCCCCGTCGGAGGCGAGCACGAACACGTGATGGTCGAACGGGGAGGTGCCGGGGGCGGCGTCGGGGTCCATCAGCCCGCGCACACGGCGCTGCTCATACGCGAAGCCGACGCCCATCGCCAGGCCCTGGCCCAGCGGCCCCGTGGTCACCTCGACGCCGTGGGTGTGGCCGTACTCCGGGTGGCCCGGAGTCCTGGAGCCCTCGGTGCGCAGCGCCTGGATGTCCTCGAGCTCGAGCCCGGCGCCCGCGGCGAACAGCTGAAGGTACTGGATGAGGGAGGCGTGGCCCGCGGAGAGGATGAAGCGGTCCCGCCCCTCCCAGCGGTCGTCCGTGGGGTCCAGGTGCATGACGTTCTGGTACAGCTGCCACGCCACGGGTGCCAGCGAGATCGCGGTGCCGGGGTGGCCGTGCCCGGCCTTCTCCACGGCGTCCGCCGAGAGCGCCTTGAGCGTGTCGACCATCCGGCGGTCCTGCTCCGAGTAGACGAACCCGCGGGCCGGGGCCACCCGGTCCAGGGTCGGGGGAATGGACGGCTGCGCGGCGTCGGTCACGGGTTCTCTCCTGGCGGATCGGGAGCGTTGGGGCGCGACCCCGGCCGACGCCGGGGCGTCGCGGCGCGGGGCCGTCATCCCAGCCTAGCCCCGCGACCGCGAGGCGGGCCCGACCGGGCGTCCCATGACACGGTTCGTCCCCGGGCGAACGGCCGTTGACACGAGTAGACTGCGTCAAGGCCTGCCCGCAGGCGGACCGCCCGAGTGGCCGATCCGAACCCCGGGACGGGCACGCCCACCGTCCCCTCACCGTGAGAAGCAGATGTCATCCTCCCTGGAGTCGCCGTCCGCCGCCCGCGTCGCCGCCGAGCCCGGCGTCGTCGACCGGTCCCCGCTGCCCCTGCGCCGCAAGGTGCGGGCGTACGTCGAGCTGACGAAGCCCCGGGTGATCGAGCTGCTGCTGGTGACCACGCTGCCGACCATGATCTTCGCGCAGCGCGGCTTCCCGGACGTGCTCACCATGATCGCCACGCTCGTCGGCGGTGCGCTCGCCGCCGGCGCCTCCGGCACCTTCAACTGCTACATCGACCGGGACATCGACCGGGTCATGAAGCGCACCGAGAACCGGCCGCTCGTCACCGGCGAGGTCACCCCGCGCGAGGCCCTCGTGTTCGCGTGGGTGCAGACCGTCGTGTCCATCCTGATCCTCGGGTTCGGCGCCAACTGGCTGGCGGCCGGCCTGGGTGTGGCCGCCATCTTCTTCTACGTGGTCGTGTACTCGCTCGTGCTCAAGCGCCGCACGGAGCAGAACATCGTGTGGGGCGGCATCGCCGGCTGCTTCCCCGTGCTGATCGGCTGGGCGGCCGTGCGCGGGACCGTCGAGTGGCCGGCCATCGTGCTGTTCCTCGTGGTCTTCCTGTGGACGCCCCCGCACTACTGGCCGCTGTCCATGAAGTACAAGCGCGACTACCAGCAGGCCGACGTGCCGATGCTCGGCGCCATCGCCTCCGCGCGCCACGTCTCCAACCAGGTCGTGCTCTACGCGTGGGCCACCGTGGCGTGCTCCCTCCTGCTCGTGCCGATGGGCTGGGCCGGCATCGTCTACACCGCGGTCGCGCTCGTCGTCGGAGCCTGGTTCATCTGGGAGTCCCATGTGCTGCAGGTGCAGGCCCAGCGCGAGGACTTCGAGGACCGCAAGGCCATGAAGGTCTTCCACCTCTCCATCACCTATCTGACGCTGCTGTTCATCGCCCTGGCCGTGGACCCGTTCGTGGGCGCGCCGCTGATGCACTTCGGCGCCTGAGCGCCGGTCCGCCCCCAGCGCTCCCCGGGACGCCGACGACGACGGCCCCGCACCAGCCGGTGCGGGGCCGTTCGCGTGCGCGGGGCGTCAGCCCGCGGCGACGGTGCGCGTGGGGGCGGCGGCCTCGACCGGGACACCCGGCCCGGCCGTGACGTAGCGGGCGACCTGGCGGTCCCAGGTCTCCGTCGCGGCGGCCACGAGCAGGGCAGAGCCCAGCATGTGCAGCAGGACCACGCCGATCGGCAGGCCCGTGAAGTGCTGGGTGTAGCCCACGGCGGCCTGGAACACGAGGGCGAGCAGGAGCCGCAGCACGGCGGCGCGCTGCAGGCGGGAGGCGCCGGCCGCGCGGCGCACCGTGAAGAACAGGACGAGGGTGGCCGCCAGGAGCAGGTACACCGGGACCACGTGGGCACGCGTGACCAACAGCGGGTCGAACTCGTGGCGCGGCGAGCCGGGGTCGCCGGAGTGCGGGCCCGTGCCGGTCACCACGGTGCCCAGGTACACGGCGGCCCACGTCAGCGCGAACGCCGCCCAGGCGGCGGCACGGGACCGGCCGGTGGTGGCGCCGTCCACGAGGGGCACCCCCGCCCGGCCGGCACGGCGCTCGGCGGCGATGCGCACCACGAGCAGGGTCGCCACGGCCACCATGATCGAGGACACGATGAAGTGGCCGGCCACCCACCACGGGTTCAGATTCGTCAGGACCACGACGCCGCCCACGAGGGCCTGCGCGGGAATGCCGGCCAGCAGGCCCACGGAGAGCCAGAAGGGGCTCCGGTGGGTGCCGCGCAGGTTCCACAGGGACAGGAACATGGCGGCGGCGATGACCACCAGGACGAACGTCAGCGTCCGGTTGCCGAATTCGATGTAGCCGTGGATGCCCATCTCCGGGGTGTTGGTGAGGGACTCGGGCGAGCACTTGGGCCACGTGGGGCAGCCCAGGCCGGAGCCGGTGAGGCGCACGGCGCCGCCGGTGACGATGATGCCGATCTCGGACGCCAGGGACGCCACGGCGAGGGCCATGGTGGCCTTCGAGAGGCGCTGCGGCAGACGGGCGGCGAGTCCGGCCGGGGCGGTCCGGGCCGCGGGGGTGGTGGTGGACACGGTGTCCTTCCGATCGTTCGATGCAGGGGGACGGGGAACGGTTCAGGGCCGCCAGCGGAACCAGCGGAGCGCGGCCGCGACGGCCACGGCGCCCCACAGGGTGAGCACGAGCAGGGGGACGGGCGACCAGGACCCGTCCAGGAGGGCGGCCCGCAGGGCCGTGCCCAGCGCGCCGGAGGGGAGCAGGTCCACGCCGGGGACCCGGGCGGGGAACACCGTGCCGCCGACGGCGCCGAACAGCACCCACAGCAGGTTGGCGACGGCGAGGGTCGCCTCCGGCCGGGCCGTGCCGGCGAGCAGCAGCCCGAGGGCCGTGAAGGCGGCGGCCCCCAGTGCGAGGGCGACCAGGGCCGGCAGGATCCCCTCGGGGTCCGGACGCCACCCGAGCGCCAGGCCGACGCCGCCGATCACGCTCACCTGCACCAGCAGGAGGGCCACCACCGCCAGGGCCTTGCCGGCGACGAGGCCGAGCGTGCCCAGCGGGGTGGTGGCCAGGGCGGCGAGCACGTCGTAGCGACGCTCGAAGCCCGTGGCGATCGCGGTGGCCGTGAACGCGGAGCTGATCACGGCCAGGGCGAGCACGCCGGGCACGGCCACGTCCAGGCCCGATCGGCCCGGGGCGTCGAGCAGGCCGGTGACGTGCACGCCCACGAGCGCGAGCAGGGGCAGCACCACGGTCACGAGCAGCTGCTCGCCGTTGCGCAGCGCGGTGCCGGTCTCGTAGCCGGCCTGACGCAGGACGCGGGCGGCCAGCGGGGCGGCGCCCGCGTGGGCTCCGGTGCCGGCCGGGGCGCGGTGGTCGACGACGGGCGTGCTCATGCGGCGGTCTCCCGGAGGATCTGCTCGAGGCGCAGTCCGGCGCGCTCGAATCGGGTGGGCATCAGGGCGTGCTCCCGCCAGCTCGCCGCGAGGACGGCCAGGTCGTCCGGGCCGCGGACGCCGGCCACGCGCAGGCGGGCGGACTCGTCGAGGCCGGCCGCGCGCAGCGGCGCGGGCAGGGTGTCGGCCCAGGCGCGGACGGCGTCGGGGGAGGCGTCGCCGAAGTCCACGTCGACGACGTCGCCCTCGGCCACGCGTGTGAGCTCGGACAGCGGGCCGGAGCGGACCACGCGGCCGGCGCGCAGGATGGCGACGTCGTCCGCGAGCCGCTCGGCGTCGTCGAGCAGGTGCGTGGTCAGCAGCACGGCGGCGCCGCGGTCGGTCTGTTCCCGCACGACGTCGTGCACGACGGGCCGGGTCTCCGGGTCGAGGCCCGCGGTGGGCTCGTCGAGGAACAGCATGTCCGGCCGGCCGACGAGGGCGGCCGCGAGCGCGACGCGCTGGCGCTGGCCACCGGAGAGGCGGCGCAGGGGGCGGCCGGCGACGTCGGCGATCAGCAGGCGCTCCAGCAGCGGCTCGACGGGCAGCGGGTCGCGGTACAGGGACGCCACGTGGCCGATGAAGCGGCGGGCGGGGATCGCGGGCGGCAGGCCGCCCTCCTGCCACATCACGCCGATGCGGGCGCGCAGGTCGGCGGAGGCCCGCCACGGGTCTGCGCCGAACACGCGCACGGTGCCGGCGTCGGGCCGGTCCATGCCGTGGCAGAGGCCGAGGGTGGTGGACTTGCCGGCCCCGTTGGGGCCGAGCAGCACCGTGACGGCGCCGGCACGGGCGGTGAGGTCGACGCCCCGCAGGACGGGGGTGCGGGACCGGCCGCGGCCGAGGCTCCGGTGGACGTCGCTCAGGCGCAGGACGGGCTCGTCGCGCGGCACGGGATCCGGGGTCAGGGGAGGTCGGGGCACTGTGCCAGTCTAGTCCTCGGGCCCTGCGACCCCGGCTCGTGGGGCCGGGGACGCCCGGGTCTGCCGCGGGTTCCGCCGCGACCGTCATCAAGCCAGGCGAGCCTCACTTGAACCGTTCCAGATCAATAGGTCATGATGGCGTGGTGTATTCGGATCAGTCTGCGTCGCCCCCCGCTCCGGCCCCGGCCGAGGGCACGCGCGAGCGTGTGCTGCAGCTGGTCCTGACGCGTGGTCCCGTCAGCGCGGCCGAGATCGGTCGCGAGCTGGAGCTGACCGCGGCCGCCGTGCGCCGCCATCTGGACGCGCTCGAGGAGGACTCGCTCGTCGAGGTCAAGCGGGTCACCGCGGCCCGCGGCGCGGGACGGCCCTCCCGCCGTTACGTGGTCACCTCGCACGCGCAGGAGCACCTGCCCAAGGACCACCTCGCCGTCGCCCTGGACACCCTGGCCCGCCTCGAGGAGCTCGGCGGGGAGGAGGAGGTGCGCCGCACCGCGCGCCACGCCTTCCGGGAGATCGAGGAGCGCTTCACGGCCGCCGTCGACGGCCGGGAGACTGCGCTGCAGGACCGCACCCGGATCCTCGCGCGGGTCCTCGACGAGGCCGGCTACGCCGGCACGCTGCGCCACTTCGGCGCGGGCCTGGCGCCCACCCTCCGCGCGGACCAGGTCTGCCAGGGGCACTGCCCGTTCCAGGGAATTCCCGCGCGCCATCCGGAGTTCTGTGAAGAGGAGACCGCGCTGTTCGCCCGCCTGCTCGAGGTGGACGTGCGCCGGCTCTCGACCCTCGCCGCCGGCGCCCACGTGTGCACCACACACGTGCCGCTGGGCCGCGACTGAGCCGCGCGGGCCACGCCCCGGCTCCCGCCGACCACCCGACCGACCCCGACCGCAGTGACTAGTGAGAGAGGCTGAGATGACCGACCAGATCGTCCAGCGGGACTCCGCGGAGACCGCCGACCCCGGCGTGATCCAGGAGATCCTCGACAAGAACCCCGAGCTCAACGCCATCGGCGCCTACCAGTACGGCTGGGCCGACTCCGACGCGGCCGGCGAGAAGGCCGTCCGCGGTCTGAACGAGGACGTCGTGCGCGACATCTCCGGCAAGAAGGACGAGCCGGAGTGGATGCGCGACCTGCGCCTCAAGGCCCTCAAGTACTTCGAGCGCAAGCCGATGCCGGCGTGGGGCCCGGACCTGTCCGGCATCGACTTCGACAACATCAAGTACTTCGTGCGCTCCACCGAGGGCCAGGCCAAGACCTGGGAGGACCTGCCCGAGGACATCCGCAACACCTACGAGCGCCTGGGCATCCCCGAGGCCGAGCGCGAGCGTCTGGTGGCCGGCGTCGCCGCCCAGTACGAGTCCGAGGTCGTCTACCACCAGATCCGCGAGGACCTGGAGGAGCAGGGCGTCGTGTTCCTCGACACCGACACCGCGCTCAAGGAGCACCCGGAGATCTTCGAGGAGTACTTCGGCACCGTGATCCCGGTCGGCGACAACAAGTTCGCCTCCCTGAACACGGCCGTGTGGTCCGGCGGCTCCTTCGTGTACGTGCCCAAGGGCGTGCACGTGGAGATCCCGCTGCAGGCCTACTTCCGCATCAACACGGAGAACATGGGCCAGTTCGAGCGGACGCTGATCATCGCGGACGAGGACTCGTACGTGCACTACATCGAGGGCTGCACCGCCCCGATCTACCAGTCCGACTCGCTGCACTCTGCCGTCGTCGAGATCGTGGTGAAGAAGAACGCCCGCGTGCGCTACACCACCATCCAGAACTGGTCCACGAACGTGTACAACCTCGTGACCAAGCGCGCCGTGGTCGAGGCCGGCGGCACCATGGAGTGGATCGACGGCAACATCGGCTCCAAGGTGACCATGAAGTACCCGGCCGTGTACCTGACCGGCGAGCACGCCACCGGCGAGACCCTCTCCGTCGCGTTCGCGGGCAAGGACCAGCACCAGGACACCGGCTCCAAGATGGTGCACATGGCCCCGCACACGAACTCCTCGATCGTGTCCAAGTCCGTGGCCCGCAGCGGCGGCCGCGCCGCCTATCGCGGCCTGGTGCAGATCGCCGAGGGCGCGAACGGCTCCGCGAACTCGGTGGTGTGCGACGCCCTGCTCGTGGACACGGTCTCCCGCTCCGACACGTACCCGTACATCGACATCCGGGAGGACGACGTGACCCTCGGCCACGAGGCGACCGTCTCGAAGGTGTCCGAGGAGCAGCTCTTCTACCTCATGAGCCGCGGGATGTCCGAGGACGAGGCCATGGCCATGATCGTGCGCGGCTTCATCGAGCCGATCGCCCGCGAGCTGCCCATGGAGTACGCGCTCGAGCTCAACAAGCTGATCGAACTGCAGATGGAAGGATCGGTGGGCTGACATGACCGACACCGTGGAGAACACCCAGCGGACCATGATCCCGGGCATGGGCGAGGAGGGCGAGAAGCTCACCGTCGCGCAGAACCCGGCCGCCCGGGCCGGGGGCCGGGAGCGCAACGCCGCGGGCTCGCGCGCCGATCGCCTCAGCTCCTTCGAGCTGTCCGACTTCCCCGTGCTCACGGGGCGCGAGGAGGACTGGCGCTTCACCCCGCTCAAGCGCCTGGGCGGGCTGCACCTGCCCCAGGGCGACGACGCGCGCCTGACCGGTGCCGCCCCCGCCGTGACCGTGGCCGAGCAGGCCGGCGTCACGGTGGAGACCGTGGCCCGCGACGACGCCCGCGTCGGCTCCGTCCTGACCCCGGACGACCGCGTGTCCGCCGCGGCCTGGAACTCGGTCTCCGAGGCCACCGTCGTGACGATCTCCGGCGAGGTCGCCGAGCCGGTGCGCATCGACGTCGTCGGCTCCTCGGCCGACCCGGCCGCGATGCACCTGACCGTGCTCGTGGAGGAGAACGCGCAGACCGACGTCGTGATCGCCCACCGCGGCACCGCCGTGCTGGCCCAGAACGTCGAGTTCGACGTGCGCCGCGACGCCCGCCTGAACGTGGTCGCGCTGCAGGCCTGGGAGGGCGATGCCGTGCACGTCTCGGCCCAGCAGGCCTCGGTCGCCACGAACGCGCACTTCAAGCACGTGGCCGTGTCCTACGGCGGCGGCGTGGTGCGGCTGACCCCGACCGCGCGGTTCGCCGCCGAGCGCGGCGAGGCCGAGATGTACGGCCTGTACTTCGCCGACGCCGGTCAGCACCTCGAGAACCGCCTGTTCGTGGACCACAACCAGCCGGACTGCGTCTCGAACGTGCTCTACAAGGGCGCCCTGCAGGGCACGGACGCGCGCACCGTGTGGGTGGGCGACGTGCTGATCCGCAAGGAGGCCGAGGGCACGGACACGTACGAGAAGAACCAGAACCTGCTGCTCTCCGACGGGGCGCGCGCGGACTCGGTGCCGAACCTGGAGATCGAGACCGGCGTGATCGAGGGTGCGGGCCACGCGTCCGCGACCGGCCGCTTCGACGAGACCCAGCTGTTCTACCTGATGGCCCGCGGCATCTCCGAGACCGAGGCCCGCCGCCTGATCGTGCGCGGCTTCCTCAACGAGATCATCCAGAAGATCGGCATCGGCGACGTCGAGGACGAGCTGACCGCCGTCATGGAGGACGAGCTCCGCATCGCGCAGCTCTGACCGACGCCCCGCAGACCCCACCGCCTTCCACCCGAGGAGAACCACCATGGCAACCCTGCAGATCACCGACCTGCACGTGCAGATCGCGACCGAGAACGGCCCCAAGGAGATCCTGAAGGGCCTCTCCCTGACCATCGAGACGGGCGAGACCCACGCGATCATGGGCCCGAACGGCTCCGGCAAGTCCACCCTGGCCTCGACCATCGCCGGCCACCCGCGCTACGAGGTCACCTCCGGCTCCATCACCCTCGACGGCGAGGATGTGCTGGAGATGAGCGTCGACGAGCGCGCGCAGGCCGGCCTCTTCCTGGCCATGCAGTACCCCGTGGAGATCCCGGGCGTCACCATGACCAACTTCCTGCGCACCGCCAAGACCGCGCTCGACGGCCAGGCCCCCTCGCTGCGCACCTGGACCAAGGACGTCAAGGGCGCCTTCGAGGCCCTGCAGATCGACCCGGCGTTCATGAACCGCAACGTCAACGAGGGCTTCTCCGGCGGCGAGAAGAAGCGCGCCGAGATCCTCCAGCTCGAGCTGTTCAAGCCCACGTTCGCGATCCTCGACGAGACCGACTCCGGCCTCGACGTCGACGCGCTGCGCATCGTCTCCGAGGGCGTCAACCGCGCCCAGGCGCAGAACGAGATGGGCACCCTGCTGATCACCCACTACACGCGGATCCTCAACTACATCAAGCCGGATCACGTGCACGTGCTGGTGGACGGCCGCGTCGCCGAGTCCGGCGGCCCGGAGCTCGCCGAGCAGCTCGAGGCCGAGGGCTACGCCCGCTTCGAGAAGGCCGCGGCGGGGGCCTGAGATGACGGAGACCACGAACCAGGCGCCCACGGAGGACATCCGTGAGGCCCTCAAGGACGTGATCGATCCGGAGCTGGGCGTCAACGTCGTGGACCTGGGCCTGCTCTACGGGCTGCACTACGCCGACGACGGCGCGCTGCTCGTGGACATGACCCTGACCACCGCGGCCTGCCCGCTCACGGACGAGATCGAGGACCAGGTCTCCCGCGCGATCGGCACCATGGTGGACGAGTGGCGGCTGAACTGGGTCTGGATGCCCCCGTGGGGCCCCGAGCGGATCACCGAGGACGGTCGCGACCAGATGCGCGCCCTCGGCT
>NZ_JBHNYP010000013.1:0-83647 GCF_054960655.1 Micrococcus sp. PSi08
TTCCGCCGGGTAAGCGGGATGGTCGAGCAGGGTCAAGATGATCCGGGATCGAGTGGGGTCGGCCATCGCTCGGCCCAACCGGTTCATCACATCAACACGAGAGGCGATAGTCAGCATTCACTGAACTATACAGTATGAGCTGAACTTACAGTGTCGCCTCGTAAAGCTATACCCCAGCGGGGCGGCACAGAACGTCGTGCCGTCCCGCTGTTTGCTCATCGGCCGACGGGGAGCTCGATCAGTTGCGGGCTGCTGCAGCAGGCGTCGCCGGCTGTGGCTGGGGCGTCGCAGCCGCCGCCGAGGTCGGTGGTGCATACGCCGGTCTCGGGTAGTTCGAGGTGGACTGCGTCGGCTGCTTTGCGGTCGCCGGCCAGGGCTGCTGCGATGGAGCGGACCTGTTCGTAGCCGGTGGCCATGAGGAAGGTGGGGGCGCGGCCGTAGCTCTTCATCCCCACGATGTAGAAGTTCGTCTCCGGGTGGGCGAGGACTCGCTCACCGTGAGGCTCGACGGATCCGCAGGAGTGGAACTCGGGATCGATCAGCGGCTCCAGCTGGGACGGTGCTTCGACGGCCGGGTCCAGGGCCAGGCGGAGTTCGGAGAGCATTCCGAGATCAGGGCGGAACCCGGTGGCGGGCACCAGCACATCGACGCTCACTTCTCGCTCCCCGTCCGGGGTCACAGCGTGGACGGTCAACGTGTCGTCGGCTCTGAAGCGAGTGATGGTGAAGGAGGTGAGGACCGCGATGCGTCCGGAGTCGACCAGCTGGCGCAGTCGCGAGCCGAGCGCTCCTCGGGCTGCGAGTTCGTCCTGGTCGCCGCCCCCGTAGACGCGGGTGAGGTCTGCGGTGCGAGCGGCCCAAATGATGGTGGTGTCGGCCTCCAGGTCCGCGAGGTCCAGCAGGGTATTGGCGGCTGAGTGGCCGGCACCGGTCACCATGACTCGCTTGCCGGCGAAGCGGTCACGGTCGCGGCCCTGCACGTCAGGCAGCGGCGCGGTGATGTGGCCCGCGGCGCGGGCCTGCTGCTCGCCGGGAGCAAGGAGCCCGGCCTGTCCGAGGGGGTTGGGCGTGGACCAGGTGCCGGAGGCGTCGATGACCGCGGAGGCGAGCACGTCTTCGCTGTGCCCGTCGGTGGTCTGGATCCGGACGAGGAAGGGGGTCTCCTCGCGGCGTGCGGTGCGGGTCTTGTCGATGCCGGCGCGGGAGACGGCGGTGACCCGCGCCCCGTAGCGGATCGACTCGGCGAGCTGGGGAAGCTGCGCGAGCGGTTCGAGGTAATGCTCGCGCAGTTCGTGACCGGTCGGGAGAACGTCGGCGTCGGGTGCGGTCCAGCCGGCAGCTTCGAGGAGACGCTGTGCGGCGGCGTCGAGGTTGTGCTGCCACGGCGAGAAGAGCCGCGTGTGCCCCCACTCGGCGATCGCGGCTCCTGCCGCGGTCCCGGCCTCGAGGATCAGGAACGGCAGGCCGCGCTCAGAGAGGTGGGCAGCGGCGGCAAGGCCGATGGGGCCAGCGCCGATGACGACAATGGGATGTGAGTTCGTTGCGGTGGTCAAGATGATGAGTCTCCTTGCTGCGGGGCGGTCAGTTCGCGGTGCCGGTGAGGTCGGTCAGGAGCTTGCGGACGTGGGTGTCGATGTCGTCGCGGACCAAGCGCATCCGCTCCATCCCTTCGATGCCGCGCTGAGAGGGCTCATCGGTGTGCCAGGTCGTGACCGGCGCGGTCATGCCCTCGACGGGTTTGATGACGGCTTCGTCGCCGATGACGATCACGTGGTCGACGCTTCGCAGCAGCTCGGGGGTGACCGGCTGCGGGACGGCGGAGGACATGTCCGCGCCGACCTCGGCGATCGCCTCCGCGGACTGGGCGTTGATGGCGGTGCCCGGGCGGGTGCCGGCGGAATGCACGTCGACCTCATCCCCGGCGTGATGGCGCATGAGGGCGGCGGCCATCTGGGACTTGCCGCCGTTCTTCACGCAGACGAACAGGACTGAAGGGCGCTTCGTGGTCATGGCGAGGGGATCCTTCTGTGGGGTCATCGGGTGGGGGCGGTGGTGTCGCCGGGGAACAGGCGCCGCCCCATAGCGAGGGCGACGTAGACGAGGGCGACGAGGACGGGGACTTCGATCAGCGGGCCGACGACGCCGGCGAGGGCCTGGCCGGAGGTGACTCCGAAGGTGCCGATGGCGACGGCGATGGCGAGCTCGAAGTTGTTGCCCGAGGCCGTGAACGCGACGGTCGTGGACTTCGCGTAGTCGAGGCCGATCGCGCGGCCGAGCAGGAAGGACCCCAGGAACATGACGACGAAGTAGACCAGCAGCGGCACGGCGATGCGGGCCACGTCCCCCGGTGCGGAGATGATCGCGTCGCCCTGTAGGGCGAACAGCAGCACGATGGTGAACAGCAGCCCGTACAGCGCCCAGGGGCCGATCTTCGGGAGGAACCGCTCCTCGTACCAGGTCCGACCCTTGGCTCGCTCACCGAGGATGCGGGTCAGGAACCCTGCGACCAGCGGGATCCCGAGGAAGATCAGCACGCTGAGGACGATCGCGCCGATCGAGAACTCGGCCGACGTGGTCGGCAGCCCCAGCCAGGATGGCAGCGCCTGGAGGTAGAACCAGCCCAGGGCACCGAAGGCGATCACCTGGAAGACGGAGTTGATCGCGACCAGCACCGCGGCTGCTTCTCGGTCACCGCAGGCGAGGTCGTTCCAGATGAGGACCATCGCGATGCAGCGTGCGAGTCCGACGATGATCAGGCCGGTGCGGTACTCTGGAAGGTCGGCCAGGAAGATCCAGGCCAGGGCGAACATGAGTGCCGGGCCGACGATCCAGTTCAGCACCAGCGAGGTCACCAGCAGGCGTCGGTCCGCGCCGATGCGCCGGGTCTCGTCGTAGCGGACCTTCGCCAGGACCGGGTACATCATCACCAACAGTCCGATCGCAATGGGCAGGGACACGGATCCGATCTTCACCGCCTCCAGCGCGGTGTTCAGGCCGGGGATGAACCGTCCCAGCAGGAGACCCACTGCCATGGCGGCCAGGATCCACACCGGGAGCCAGCGATCGAGGAAGGACATCTCCTTCATCACGCGGGGCTGCTCCACATCCTTGGTGGTCGTACTCATCGGGCTTCGACACCTTCCATCGACGGATATCGATGCGAACGCTATGCTTCACATCGATGACTGTCAATGTAAGGTGGGGACATGTCCACGACGACCGCGATCACAGCTGCCGGGCTCGAGACGATGAACGGCCCTGAGGAGTGCTGCAGGCTCTCAGCGGGGCCCGTCGACAGCGTCGAGGCCGAGAGGATCGCGTCCTTGCTCAAGGCGCTTTCCGACCCGACCCGTCTCCGGCTTCTGTCCCATGTCGCTGCTCAGGGCTGCAATTCGGTCTGCGCCTGTGATCTCACCGAGCCGCTGGGCATCAGCCAGCCGACCGTGAGTCACCACATGAAGAAGCTCGTCGACGCTGGCCTGCTCACGCGCGAGCAGAAGGGCCGCTGGGCGCACTACTGCGTCGTGCCGTCGGCCTTCGCCGAGCTCCGTTCCTTCCTCGACATCGCCTGAACCCCCGCCGCCGACTTTGGAGATCCTCCTGACCGCACGGCCCAGTGTCCAGGTCGTCTGCGTCCACAACGCCGGTCGCTCGCAGTCCGGTTAGCCGGCGACGCGTTGGTCCGCTGCCACCGCCGGGTCCAGCAGGACCTGCATGGCCACCGCGGCCGCACGGGCGACCCGCTCTACTCCGCCCGTCGAACCCTGCACGCCGGAACCGGGTTGCTCACCGACAAGCAGAGGGCCCGGCTCGAGGCCACTTGGGGGACCTGCCAGCGGATGATCAGCGCCTACCGCGAACCCGACAGGGCTCGAGGAAAGGAGTCGATGGTTGGCGTGCACAGGTTCAGGAGGAGGTGACAGGCAGGTCCTTCGGAGACTTGCGCTGACCGGAGCGCTGCCCGGACTGCCCGGGCTGCCCGGAACGACCGGGCTGCGCCCTTGGGCAGGGTCACAGCATCTCGAGTGGTCGCGGTCCGCTCGGGGGCGGAAACGCACGGTCCAGAGCATCCAGGTCTTCGCGGGTCAGGTCCACGTCCAGTGCTGTGGCGTTGTCGCGCACGTGCTGCGGGCTGCTCGCCTTGGGGATCGTGCAGAGCGAGTCGCGGCGCAGCACCCAGGCAAGGGCCGCCGCCGCGGGGCTGACGCTGTGACGGGCCGCGACGTCGTTCAGCGTCGTGTCGTGAAGGATGCGGCCCTGCTCGATCGGCGAGTACGCCATGACCGGCAGCTGGTGGTCGGCGCACCACGGCAGGAGGTCGTACTCCGGTCCTCGCCGCGACAGGTTGTACAGCACCTGATCCGTGGCCAGCCCGCTGCTGCCCGGCACGTCCTGCAGGTCGGCGAGGGCCCGGTGGTCGAAGTTGCTGACGCCCCAGTATCGGATTTTCCCGTCCTCGACGAGCTGGTGGAAGGCCGCGACGGTGTCCTCCAGCGGGTACCTGCCCTGCCAGTGCAGCAGGTAGAGGTCGATCCGATCGGTGCCCAGGCGTTTCAGGCTGCGTTCGCAGGCCGCGATCGTGCCGGAACGTGAGGCGTGGGACGGCATGACCTTGCTGACCACGAACGCCTCGTCGCGGCGACCCGCCAATGCTTCACCGACCACCTCCTCCGCGCCGCCGTCGGCGTACATCTCGGCGGTGTCGACCAGCGTCATGCCCAGCTCGAGGCCGGCGTGCAGCGCGGCGACCTCGTCGCCGCGGCGGCCGGGGTCCTCACCCCAGCCCCAGGTGCCCTGGCCCAGCACAGGGATGGACTCACCGCTCGGCAGCGTTATCCGTCGCATCCGCGATCACTTCCTTCTGGTTGTCCTGAGGTGGGACGTGGGCTGAGATCCTCGAAGGGTCGGCGCGTCCTCGACCGGTGCTGGCTTATAGGAGGGTGGCGGGTACCGAGGTGCCGGGTGTCGAGCTGGTAGTCAGCCCCGCCTGCGCCATGTGGCGTACCGGGCTGCTCACGAGCGGTTTCCGGCGCCGGTGGGCTGGACGGTACCACCACGGCGGAACAGAAGGCAGAGGTCATCGGGTGAGCGGCTGGTGTCCAGGTTCCCGTCTCGGGCCGCATACCTCGTTCCTGCTGATCGCCGGTCAGCACAACGCCCAAGCCGCCCACAGTCTCGCCTGTCACCCTGGCAGCGCACCCCGGCCGCCCACACCTCCGCCCCTGCAGTAGACTCCTGAACACTGTTCAACTCGTCGGGCCCTCGCCATGCGCCCAGCGCCTCGGCTGAGCGCCCCCTCGCACTCGCTTCCGCACCAGGAGTCCCTCCATGAGCACTTCCGTGCCCTCGTCCCACGACGGCCACGTCCGCCCCGCGGCCACCACGACGGCGGACCGCCCCACCGACGCCGGCCGCCCCCGTCGCGGTTCCGCCGGCGGCAGCCTTGCACGCATCGCCGTCATGACCGCGCTGATGGCCGTCCTCGGTCTGGTGCCGCCGATCGCCGTCGCCGGTGTGCCCGCCCCGATCGTGCTGCAGAACATCGCCGTGATCCTGGCCGGTGTGATCCTCGGCCCGTGGCGCGGGGCCGCCTCGATGGCGCTGTTCGCCGGCCTCGTGGCGCTCGGCCTGCCGCTGCTCAGCGGCGGCCGTGGCGGCCTGGGCGTGTTCGCCGGCCCGACGGCCGGCTTCATCCTCGGCTGGATCCCGTCCGCGCTGATCGTCGGCCTGATCTTCTGGGCCCTCACCTCCCGGGCCCGTCCCGGCCTCGGCGCCGGACGGGTCGCGCTCGGTGCGGCCGTCGCCGGGCTGATCGGCGGCATCGTCATGGTCTACTTCTTCGGCGTGCTCGGCTTCGTGGGGATCGCCGGGATGGAGTTCGGGGCCGCCGTCCTCTCCATGGCCCCGTTCGTGCCCGGTGACCTGATCAAGCTCGTCGTGGCCGTCATCCTCATCGTCGGCCTGTGGAAGGCCTACCCCCGCGCCTTCCGATGAGCCCGGATCGCTCCGTCACCCTCACGGGCGTCCGCGTCGAGGCCGACGGCCCCGAGGGCGTCGTCGTGCTCCTCGACGGCGTGGACCTCACCCTCACGGCCCCGCGTGTGGCGGTGATCGGGGAGAACGGCTCCGGCAAGTCCACGCTGGCCCGCGCGATCGCCGGGCTGGCCGACGTCGTCGCCGGGGAGGTGACCGTGCACGGGGTGGACGCCGTCCGGGACGTGAAGGCGCTGCGCCGCACCGTCGGCTTCGTGTTCGCGAACCCGGCCGCGCAGATGGTCATGCCCACCGTCCGGGAGGACGTGGAGCTGACCGTGAAGTCGCTCAGGGGCGACGCCGGCCGCCGCCTGACCCAGGACGACGTCGCCGCGCGCGTGGCCGCGGCGCTTCAGGAGCACCGGCTCACCGCGCTCGCGGACCGGGCGTGCCTGTCCCTGTCCTCGGGGCAGGCGCAGCGGCTGGCCATGTGCTCGGTGATGACCGCCGGGCCGTCCCTGGTGATCGCCGACGAGCCGACCTCCCTGCTGGACGGCCGGCACCGGCGGATCGTGGCCGACCGGCTGCTGGCCGCAGACCCCTCCGCCCCGGACGGGTTCCAGCTGCTGCTGGTGACCCACGACCTCGAGCTGGCCCGTGCGTGCGACGAGGCCGTGTGGATCCACGGCGGCCGTGTGGAGCGGACCGGCCCGGCCGGGGACGTGGTCGAGGCGTACGAACGCTTCCTGGACCACGCCGTGGCGGCGGAGCTGCGCTGATGCTCTCCCTGTACATCCACGGCGACTCGCCCCTGCACCGCGCCCGCGCCGGCCTCAAGACGGGCCTGTTCGCGGTGTGGGTGCTGGCCCTGACCCTGCTGCCGCCGTCCCTGTGGACGGCGGGCGCCGCCGTCGTGGGCGCCGTGGCCGCGTACCTCGTGGGCTTCGGGCTGCGGCGCGGGGCGGCGATGATCGCCTCCGACCTGCGCGCCCTGTGGCTGTTCTACGTGGTCCTGTTCGCGGCGCAGTGGATCTTCACCGACGCGTTCGCGGCCGGACTCATGGTGGCGCGCGTGCTCGGGCTCGTGCTCACCGCGCAGGTGTTGACGCGCACCACCCGGATCGCGGACATGACCGGGGTGGCCGAGGCGGTGCTGCGGCCGGTCGAGCGGATCCCGTGGGCGGGGCCGCGCCTGGCGCGGGCGGGGTTCCGCGCCGACCGCGTGGGCCTGGCGATGGGCCTGGTGCTCTCCTCGATCGGCCACCTGCGGGCGCTGGCCGAGCAGATCCGGCATGCGCAGGCCGCCCGCGGGGTGCGGATGGCGCCGTGGGCCTGGGCGCTGCCGCTGCTGGTGCTCAGCTTCAAGCACGCGGACGACGTCGGGGACGCCCTGGCCGCCCGCGGCATCGACTAGAGCTGCCCGCCCTTCCGCGTTGGGGGCGGAACTCGGCGGTATTCGGGGTGGGGATCCCCGAGTTCCGCCCCCGGACCGCGTGGGGTGGCGGGCCGGCTCAGAGGGGGCCGTCCAGGGGCAGACGGTCGCGGTCGTAGGTGATCTCGGTGAAGCCGTGGGGCACGGGCTTGCCGTCCTCGCCCAGGGACACGAACACGATCTTGTCGATGGTCAGGATCATCTCGCCGGTCACGATGTTCCGCACCTTCGCCCGCATGGTCAGGGACGTGCGCCCGAACTCGGTGGCGCGCAGGCCCATCTCGATCATGTCGCCCTGCTTCGCCGAGGCCAGGAAGTTGATCTCCGAGATCAGCTTCGTCACGCACCGCGGGTTGCCCAGCTGCAGGGTCGCGTAGATGGCCGCCTCCTCGTCGACCCAGCGCAGCAGCGAGCCGCCGAAGAGGGTGTTGTTCGCGTTGAGGTCCTCCGGCTTGACCCACTTGCGGGTGCGGAAGTTGACGTCGTCGTGGGCGGCGCGGTCGGCCGAACGGGTGAAGAGCGTGGAGTCCATGGCCCCACGGTAGAGCGACGGCGACGCCGGCACGAGGGAGGGCGCCCGATGCGCAGACGTGCTCGACCGGGCCGTAGGGTCGCCGGGAGGGATCCGCAACGGACCACACAGGAAGGACCCGACCGATGACCATCCGCCCCCACTCCGACCCCGCCACACCCGACGCCACCTGGCGCGATGTGCCGGTGGTCGGCTTCACGGTCGCCGCCGGCATCGCCGTCCTGTTCTGCCTGGTCTGGCTGCTCCGGGATGGGCTCACCACCGACTACACGTGGGGGCTGCTGCTGGCCCCGGTGCTCATGGGTGTGGCCGGGGTGGCGGTGATGGTCCTCTGGGAGCGGCTCCTCGCCCGCGTCCCGCGGCTGGCCGCCACGCTGGTCGCCGCCGTCACCCTCCTGGCCTTCGGGCTGGTGCTCGCCTGGTGGCTCGTCGAGGTGAACGCACAGACGCACCTGTTCACCGGGAGCACGTTCTGGCTGCTCGCCGTCGCCCCGGTCTGCGCGGGCCTCGCCTGGCTCGCACACCGGCTGCTCCCGGCGGCCCGCCGGCCCGTGGGGGAGCCCCCCGCCGCCCTCGACGACGACGCCTGGGCCCGCCGCCCCGCCGGCGGGCCTGGGCGGTCACCGCGTTCGTGGTGATCATCCTGGCCACCCGTCTCCCGGGCGTGGTGGCCGGGGAGCGGCTCAGCGCGTGGGACGTCGCGTACCCGCTGGTCGCCGTCGTCGTGCTGGTGTGGACGTGGCTCGACTACCGGGCCGCCGTGCGTCGCGCCCGCCGCTGAGGGGTCTCAGGCCCCCGCGGCGGCCAGCACCCTCGCCACGTGCCGGCGGTGCACCTGGTGGATGACCTCGATCAGTCCGCACCCGAGCGCGGCGACCACCAGCGCGGCCACGAGCACGTCCGTGGGCGGGACCTCCATCCGGTGGTACCAGCGGGAGGCCGGCACCAGCACGACGGCGGCCAGCACCGCGTACATCGCCAGGATGAGGACCACCACGCGCGCGCTCAGCGGCCGGGACATCACGCTGAGCACCCACAGGCCCAGCAGGGTCAGGGTGATCATGAACGCGGCCTGCTGGCGGGCCAGGTCGACGTCGCCGGCGGTGAGGCGCACGTACGTCTGCAAGGCCACCATGGACAGCAGGATCACCGCGCCGGAGGGGATCGCGAACCGCAGCGCCCGCCCCAGAAAGCCGGGCACATAGCGGCGCGGGTTCGGCAGCAGGGCGAGGAAGAACGTGGGCGCGCCGATCATGATGAAGTCCACGGTGGAGGCCTGCCGCGGCAGCAGCGGGAACTGCCACGCGAACAGGGAGAACACCACGCCGAACAGCAGCGCGTACGTCGTCTTCGTCAGGTAGATGTGGGCGAGCCGCTCCATGTTCGCGATCACCTGGCGGCCCTCGCCGAGCACGCGCGGCAGGCGGTCGAAGCGCCCGTCCAGCAGCACCATCCGGGACACCGCCTTGGTGGCCGGGGCCGCGTTGCCCATGGCGATGCCCAGGTCCGCGGTCTTCAGGGCCAGGGCGTCGTTCACGCCGTCGCCGGTCATGGCCACCACGTGCCCGCGCGACTGCAGCGCCTGCACCATCGCCTTCTTCTGGTCCGGGCTGACGCGGCCGAACACGTCGTGCTCGGCCATCACGTCGGCGAGCTCCCCGGGATCGTCCGGCAGGGTGCGCCCGTCGTAGGCCTGGCCCGCCACCTCGAGGCCCACCTCACGGGCCACGGCGGCCACGGTGCGCGGGCTGTCCCCGGAGATCACCACGGTCCGCACGCCCTGGGCGTGGAAGTAGTCGAGGGTCTCGGCGGCGTCCGGGCGCACGTTCTCGCGGAACGTCACGACGGCGACCGGGACGCCTCCGCCGGGCAGCGCATCCCCGATCAGGGGCTCGTCCGTGCGGGCCAGCAGCAGCACGCGGCGGCCGGCGTCCGCGTCGGCGTGGACCTGGGCGCGGACGGCCTCGACGCGGTCGGGGCCGAGGAGCCGCTCGTCCACGAGGGCCTCGGGTGCGCCGAGCAGCCACGTGCCGGCCGCGGCCCCGGCCTCGGGGCCGAACGCGACCGCCGACCACCGGCGAGCGGAGGAGAACGCCACCTGGGCCGCGGGGTCCACGGCCGGGACGGCCGTGAAGGGCTCGCGCAGGGCCGCCGCGGTGGGGTTCACGTCCGGGTCTGCGCCGAACCAGGCGAGCACGGCCCGAGCCCCGTCGGCGACCTCGGCCGGGGTGCCGTCGTCGTGGGCGTTCGGGGACGCGTCCGCCGAGGCGGGCGCGGTGAGCCGGTCGAACCGGACGCCGCCCTCGGTGAGGGTGCCGGTCTTGTCCAGGCAGACGGTGTCCACGCGGGCCAGGACCTCCACGGCGGGCTGCTCCTGGATGAGGACCTCCTGCTGGGCCAGCTTGAGTGCGGACACGGCGAACGCGATGGTCGTCATGAGCGCCAGGCCCTGCGGGATCATGCTGGTCACCGCCGCCACGGACGCGATCAGCGCGGGCTCCAGGGCGGCCTCGCGCGGCTGGGAGAGGGCGAGGGACCAGCCGCCGACGGCCGTCATCTGGCCGTGCACGATCACCGCGATGATCGGCACCAGGGCGATCGTCAGCCAGCGGGCCACCTTCTCCAGGGCGCCGCGCAGCTCCGAGTGGATGGCGGAGTAGCGGCGGGCCTCGGCGCTGAGCCGGGCGGCGTGCGAGGCCGAGCCCACCGCCGTCGCGCGCACCAGACCCGCGCCGGCCACGACGGCCGAGCCCGAGAGCACGGCGTCCCCGGGGGTCTTGGGCACGGGGTCGTTCTCCCCGGTGAGCAGCGCCTCGTCCATGTCCAGGCCGTCCGAGACGAGGACCTCGCCGTCCACGGGCACCTGGTCGCCGCGGCGCAGCACCACGACGTCGTCCCGCACGATCTGCGCCATCGGCAGGGGCACGCGCGCCCCGTCCCGGATGACGAGGACGTCGTCCTGGTGCAGCAGCGCGATCCGGTCCAGCTTCCGCTTGGCCGAGTACTCCTGGACCACGCCGATCACCACGTTGGCCACGGCCGCCAGCGAGAACAGCAGGTCCAGCCAGCGGCCCATCAGGATCACGACGACGGCGCACAGCGCGATCGCCAGGTTGAACAGCGTGAACACGTGCACGCGCAGGATCTGCCCCAGCGAGCGGGACGTGTCCCGCGACTGGACGTTGACCAGGCCCGCGGCCTCCCGCTCGGCGACCTCGGCGGCGGTGAGCCCGGTGATCCCCTCCACCCCGGTGAACCCCAGGCCCATCCCGCTCTCGGGGGCGGACGGGTGCGCGGACGCAGGGGAGGGGGAGGCCATGGCACAGAATCTACCCAGCCGGTGCGGGGCCGGGCATCCGACGTGGGGATGAACCCGGGTGCGACCGCAGGCGGGACTGCGGGTGGGGCGGGCTCACTCGCCGGTCTGGCCGTCGATCCCCTCGCGCAGCAGGTCGGCGTGGCCGGCGTGGCGGCCGTACTCCTCGATCATGTGGGCGAGGATCCACCGCAGCGAGACCGGGTCCCGCCCCTCCCGGATCCGGTGGGCGCGAGCCAGGGCCGCGGCGCCGTCGTCGCCGTCCGCCGCGAGCAGGTCCACCACGATCTGCCGGGACCGCTTCACCTGGCCCTGCCAGAGGGCGCGCAGGTCCGCCGCGGAGTCCTGCGCCGCGCTGTGCCAGTCCCAGTCGGGGTCCGCGTCGAAGTCCGCGCCCACCCAGGGCGCCGAGGTGGGCTCGCCGAGGGCGACGGCCTCGAACCACCAGAACTCGACGAACGCGAGGTGCTTGAGCAGGCCGCCGAGCGTCATCGCGGACGGGTGCCCCGGCAGCCGGCGGTGCAGCGCGGCCGTGTCCAGGTCCGCCGTCTTCCACTCGATCGTGGCGCGCAGGAAGTCGAGGAAGCCCAGCAGGGTGGCGGCCTCGCCCGCGGCGAAGGGCGGCTCGGGGCGGCCCTGGTCGTCGTAGAACACGGTGGTCATGGCGGCCAGGCTACGCCCCACCTCGCGTTTTCGTTCGGGAAACGGCGCGTGCGGGGGCGGGGCGGGGGCGGGGTGGGCGCCCGCGGACCTGGAACGCGTGCGGTCACTTTGAGCCTGAAAAGTGCGCCCATACCGACCGCAGGCGTTCCCGGAACGGGCGGGCCGGCGTCGTGGCCACCCAGGAGGACCCGGAGGAGCTCGTCGGGGTCAGCGAGGACTGGGCGGCGCAGGCGTACGCGGACGCCGCCGCGGTGGGCGGCGATCCTGCTCACCGCGGCGGATCCACCACGAGCCGCACCCGCGGGCTCGCCTGTTCGGCGGCGCCCTCCTGGGTCTCGGCGATCCGGCGCCAGATGCGGTCCGCCGACGGGTCGACCATCAGGTGCCCCATCTGCCGGATGACGGTGCCGAACACGGACGTCGGCATGCTGCGCCGCGGGGCGAAGCCGGACCGGCGCAGGCGCTCGGTCTGTTCCGTGGTCAGGTCCACGAGGCGCTCCAGCAGGGACTCGGTCTCCCCGCCGGCCTCCAGCAGCGAGCGGCGCACGTAGGCCCCCACCACCGGGCGGTCGGCCAGCAGGTCCGCGAACGCCGCGTCGCGGGCCGCGGACACCACCTGTGGGGTGCCCACGAGCGGGACCTCGTCGAGGGTCGCGGCGATCAGGCGCAGCACGTCGTCGTCGACGGCGCGGGTCAGCCCCGCCTTGCTGCCGAAGTGGTGCCGCACCAGCCCGGGGGCGACGCCGGCCCGTTGCGCTATCTCGCGGACGCTGGCCATCTCGACCCCCCGCTCGGCATACAGCTCGAGGGCCGCCAGGCGCAGGCGCGCGGGGGAGGAGAGATCGTCCTGATCGAAGGGCAGGGGGGTGTTCATCGGGTCCTCGGGGCTGGGTCGGCGGATGGGATGGCCCGTGGTCGGGAGATGAGGATGCGGGGGCTCGCTGAACCCTACGGCAGGGATCGAAACGCCCCCCGCACCCTTCTTGCACGCTAGTGCAACATCGTGCTTGAGTGTGCAACATCAGCTCAGTGAGGCATGTCACAGACGACTGCCGCCCGCCTCCGCGACCACCACACCTCCCAGGGGGACCCATGCAGACCACCGACACCGTCCTCGGCACCCCGTCCACCATGGGCGACGACGAGCAGCTCACCACCACTCGCCTCCTGCGGGACGCCGCCCGGACCTTCGGGGATCAGCAGATCATCCACACCCGCGGCGGCGGCTCCCGGTGGCAGACCACCACCTACGCGGCCGTGTGGGAGCGGGTGCGCCGCATGGCCGCGGCCCTGCGCGCCGAGGGCGTCGGGCCGGGGGACCGGGTCGGCCTGCTGCTGTGGAACGACGTCCGCCACCTCGAGTCCTACTTCTCCGTCCCGCTGCTGGGCGCGACCATGGTGCAGCTCAATCTGCGCCTGGCGCCCACGGACCTGGCCTACGTGATCACCCACGCGCAGGTGGGGACGATCGTCGTGGACGAGACCCTCCTGGAGCTCGCCGCCGCGCTCGAACCGCACCTGCCCGACGGCGTCCGCTGGATCGTGGCCGGCGACGGTGAGCTCCCCGCCGACTGGGCCGGTCGCGACGACGTCCTCTCCTACGAGGCCCTCCTCGACGGGCACGAGCCGCTCGAGACAGGGGGCCTGCCGAACGTGAGCGAGCGCTCCGCCTCCGGCGCCTGCTACACCACGGGCACCACCGGCCGCCCCAAGGGCGTCTTCTACTCGCACCGTGCCACCTGGCTGCACGCGCACGCCGTGGTGTCCACCCTGGGCATGACCATGGCGGACACCGCCCTGCTGCTGACCCCCATGTTCCACGCGCAGTGCTGGGGCCTGCCGTTCGCCGCCGTCGCCGTGGGCGCGCGCCTGGTGCTGCCGGGCCGGTTCAACCTCACGGACACCCCGTGGCTGACCTCCACCCTCGTGGACCACGGCGTCACCGTGGCCCCGGCAGCCCCCGCGATCCTCATGCCGATGCTCCACCACCTCCGCACCCTCGAGACGCCCCCACGGATGGACGGCGTGCGCCTGCTGTGCGGCGCGACGGAGCCCCCCGTGGCCATGATGCGCGGCTTCGACGAGCTCACCGGCGCGGAGGTCATCCACGCCTACGGCGCCACGGAGACCTCGCCCATCGTCTCCCTCAACCGCATGAAGCCGAGCCTCATGGACACCCTCTCCGAGGATGAGCGGTGGAACCTCAAGCGGTTCCAGGGCCTCGTCGTCGTCGGGGTGGACGTGAAGATCACCGACCCCCTGGGCGAGCTGCTGCCGCCCGGCGAGGAGAACGTGGGCGAGATCCGCCTGCGCGGGCCCTGGGTGACCACCTCCTACGCAGACAACGCCGAGGCCACCGAGGCCGGCTTCGACGACGAGGGCTACTGGCGCTCCGGGGACCTGGGCTACCTCTCCCCGGAGGGCTACCTCAAGGTCACCGACCGCCTGAAGGACGTGGTCAAGTCCGGTGGCGAGTGGATCTCCTCGATCGACCTGGAGAACCACATCATGACCGTCCCCGGGGTCCGCGACGCCGCCGTGATCGGTGTCCCCCACCCCCAGTGGGAGGAGCGCCCCCTGGCCCTCGTGGTGCGGTACGAGGACTCCGACGTCGACCAGGACGCCGTCCTCGCCGCACTCGCCGAGCGCTTCGCCACCTGGCAGCTGCCCGACGAGGTCCGCTTCGTGACGGAGATCGATCGGACCGGCGTCGGGAAGGTCAACAAGCGCAAGCTGCGCGCCGACTACGCCGACGCCCTCACCTCCGGCCGCTGACCGGCCCGCCCCCTCCCCAGACCCACCCCGACCCCAGGAGACCCCGTGACCCAGGACGCCTTCCTCTACGACGCCCTCCGCACACCGCGCGGTGCCGGCAAGCCCTCCGGCTCCCTCCACGAGGTCAAGCCGATCGACCTCGTCGTCGGCCTGACCCACGCCCTGCGCGACCGCCATGAGGGGCTCGACCCCGCCGACATCGAGGACATGATCCTCGGCTGCGTCAGCCCGGTGGGCGACCAGGGCGCGGTCCTGCCCCGGGTGGCCGCCCTCAAGGCGGGCCTGCCGCAGACCGTGGCCGGCGTGCAGCTGAACCGGTTCTGCGCCTCCGGGCTCGAGGCCGTGAACCAGGCCGCCGCCCGCATCCGCTCCGGCTGGGAGTCTCTGCTCGTGGCCGGCGGCGTGGAGTCCATGTCCCGCGTGCCCATGGGCTCCGACGGCGGCGCGTGGGCCATGGACCCGGCCACCTCCCTGGCCACCGACTTCGTCCCGCAGGGCGTCTCCGCGGACCTGATCGCCACCCGTGAGGGATTCAGCCGCGCAGAGCTGGACCGCTTCGCCGCGCAGAGCCACCGCCGTGCTGCGGCGGCGTGGCAGGAGGGCCGGTTCGCCCGCTCCGTGGTCCCGGTGACGGACATGAACGGGATGACCGTGCTGGACCGGGACGAGACCATCCGCCCCGACTCGTCCGTGGAGACCCTGGCCACGCTCAAGCCCTCCTTCGAGGCGCTGGGCCGGGAGGCGGGCTTCGACGCCGTGGCGCTGGAGAAGTACAGCTCGCTGGCGGGGATCGAGCACCTGCACCACCCCGGCAACTCCTCGGGCATCGTCGACGGCGCCGCGCTGACGCTGATCGGCTCCGAGGAGGCCGGCCGGCGGGCCGGGATGAGTCCGCGGGCCCGGATCGTCTCCGCCGCCGTCGTCGGCTCCGAGCCCACCATCATGCTCACCGGCCCCACCCCGGCGTGCCGCAAGGCCCTCGAGGTGGCCGGCATGACCGCCGCGGACATCGACCTCGTGGAGATCAACGAGGCGTTCGCGGCCGTGCCGCTGCTGCTGATGAAGGAGATGGGCTGGACCGAGGAGCAGACCAACGTCAACGGCGGCGCGATCGCCATGGGCCACCCCCTGGGGGCCACCGGCGCCATGATCCTCGGCACCCTCGTGGACGAACTCGAGCGGCGCGACCTGCGGACCGGCATCGCCACGCTCTGCATCGGCGCCGGCATGGGCGTCGCCACGATCGTCGAGCGCGTCTGAGCGCCCCACCCACCCGACCGACCAGCACGGCAGGAAGAGCACCGGCATGAGTGAGCACATGATCACCTGGGACCAGGACGCCGACGGCGTCGTCACGCTGACCATGGACGACCCGCAGGCGCGGGTCAACACGATGAACGAGCGGTACCAGGACGCGATGGACGCCGTCGTGGACCGCCTGGAGGCGGAGCGGGACACGGTGACCGGCGTCGTCCTGACCAGCGCGAAGAAGACCTTCTTCGCCGGCGGCGACCTGGACTCCCTGGCCCAGGCCGGCCCCGAGGACGTGGAGTCCGTGTTCGCGCTGACGCAGCGGGTCAAGGGCCAGCTGCGCCGCCTCGAGACCCTCGGCCGCCCCGTGGTCGCCGCGATCAACGGCACGGCGCTCGGCGGCGGCCTGGAGATCGCCCTGGCCTGCCACCGGCGCATCGCCGTGGACGACCCGGGGCTGAAGGTCGGCCTCCCGGAGGTCACCCTGGGCCTGCTGCCCGGAGGCGGCGGCATCACCCGCCTGGTGCGCATGGTGGGCGTGGAGCGCGCCCTGATGGAGTGGCTGCTGCAGGGCACCGCCCGCGACGCCCGGGCCGCGATGGAGAAGGGGATCATCGACGAGGTCGTGACCGACCCCGCGGACCTGGTGCCCGCCGCCAAGCGCTGGATCCTGGAGCACCGCGACGACGCCGACGCCGCCGCGAAGCCCTGGGACGTCAAGGGCTTCAGGATCCCCGGCGGCACCCCCGCCCAGGCCTCCTTCGCCTCCCGCCTGCCCGCGTTCGCCGCCACCCTGCGCCGGCAGCTCCACGGCGCGGACCTGCCCGCCCCGAAGGCGATCCTCAGCGCCGCGGTGGAGGGCTCGCAGGTGGACTTCGACACCGCCTCGCGCATCGAGACCCGGTACTTCGTGTCCCTCGTGACGGGCCACACCTCCTCCGCCATGATCCAGGCGTTCCACTCGGACATGCAGGCGCTGCGCTCCGGCGCGGCCCTGGGCGGTCCCTCCCGCGAGCGCAGCACGATCACCACGGCGGCGGTGCTGGGCGCCGGGATGATGGGCGTGGGCATCGCCCACGCGCTCGCGCTCAACGGCGTGGACGTGATGCTCAAGGACGTCAGCCTGGAGGCCGCCGAGCGCGGCCGTGAGCGGGTGGGTGCCCTCCTCGAGGGGCGCGTGGCGAAGGGGCGCATGAGCCGTGAGGACGCCGACGCCGTCCTGGCCCGCGTGCAGCCCACCGAGGACTATCAGGACCTCGCGCACGTGGACGCGGTGATCGAGGCCGTGTTCGAGGACGTCGAGCTCAAGGACTCGGTGTTCGCCGAGGTGGAGAAGGTGGTCGGCCCGGACACCCTGCTGTGCAGCAACACCTCCACGCTGCCGATCACCCTGCTGCAGGGCCCGCGGGAGCGCTCCCAGGACTTCATCGGCCTGCACTTCTTCTCCCCGGTGGACCGGATGAAGCTCGTGGAGATCATCCGTGGTGAGCAGACCTCCCAGCGCACGGTGGAGCGTGCCTACGACCTGGTGCAGCAGATCCGCAAGCTGCCCATCCTGGTCAACGACGGGCGCGGCTTCTACACCTCCCGCGTCTACGGCACGCTCGTGCTCGAGGCCGCGGCCCTCGTGGAGGAGGGCGTGGACGCGCAGCGGATCGAGCGGGCGGCCCGCCACGCCGGCTTCCCGGCCTCCCCGCTGGCCATGATGGACGAGGTCTCCCTGACCCTGATCCAGCACATCCGCCGCGAGGAGGAGAAGGCCGTCGCCGAGGCCGGCGGTGAGCGTCCGGTGCGTCCGGGCGAGCGCGTGGTGGAGCGCATGGTGGACGAGTTCGGCCGCCCGGGCCGCGCTCAGGGCGCCGGCTTCTACGAGTACCCGGAGGAGGGCCCCAAGCACCTCTGGCCGGGCCTGGCCGAGCACTTCGCCACCGGGGCGGACGTGCCCGAGCAGGACCTGCAGGACCGCCTGCTCTACCGCATGGCCATCGAGACGGCCCGCTGCTTCGACGACGGCGTCCTCACCGACGCCCCCTCGGCGAACCTCGGCGGCGTGTTCGGCATCGGCTTCCCGCCGCACACCGGTGGGCCCGTGACGTTCATGACGCACCGCGAGGGCGGACCGGCCGCGTTCGTGGCCCGCGCCGACGAGCTGGCCGACCGCTACGGCGAGCGGTTCCGTCCCGGCGACACCCTCCGGCAGCGGGCCGAGCGAGGCGAGGGGCCGGGCCGATGAGCGCCGCACCGCTGGCCGGGGTGCGCGTGGTGACCATCGCGCTGAACCTGCCCGGGCCCGTCGCCGCGGCCCGCCTGCAGGAGCTGGGCGCCGACGTCGTCACGGTGCTCCCGCCCAGCGGGGACCCCGTGGCCACCCTGGTGCCGGCCCTCTACGAGGAGCTGCACCGCGGGCAGTCGGTGCGCACCGTGGACATGAAGTCCCAGGCCGGGGCCGCCGAGATGGAGCAGATCCTGGCCGAGGCGGACGTGTTCCTCACCTCCCACCGCTCCGGGGCGCTGCGCCGGCTGGGCCTGGACGCCGACGCCGTCCGCGCCCGCCACCGGCGGATCTGCCAGGTGGACATCACCGGATACGACGGGGACCGCACGGACGTGCCAGGCCATGACATCAACTACCAGGCCGCGGCGGGCCTCCTGGCGCCGGGGGCTCCACCGCGGATCCTCGCGGCGGATCTGCACGGTGCCGAGCGGGCCGTCTCCGCCGCGCTGGCCCTGCTGTGGGCCCGCGGCGCGGACGGGGACGGCGGGCACGCCACGGTGGCGCTCGCCGATGCCGCGCACGCCCTGGCCCTGCCCAACCGGCACCGCATGACGGGCCCGCGCAGCCCCCTGGGCGGGGCCCTGCCCCACTACGGGGTGTATCCGGCGGCCGAGGGCCATGTTGCCGTCGGCGCGCTCGAGCCGCACTTCGCGGCCGCGCTCGTCGAGGGTCTCGGGCTGGACGCGGACGGGGACGTCCGCGCGCAGCTCACCGAGGCCCTCTCCCGGCACGACGCCGCCCACTGGCAGGTATGGGGGGAGGAGCGGGGCATCCCGCTCACCGCCCTGGCCAGCCCCACCGCCTGACCCCCACGACTCAGCACCCCCCCTCGAACGACCTCCAGGAGCCCCTCATGACCACCACGGATTCCCGCACCCGCTCGCTGATCGACGTCGACGTCCTCGAGTACCACCGCCTCCTGACGCCCGAGCAGCAGGAGAAGCTCGCGGAGATCCGCGCCGCCCTGGCCGAGATCGTCACCCCGCACGTGGCCGAGGCCTGGAGCCGGGACGAGTTCCCGCACGAGATCGCCCGCCGCGTCGGCGAGCTGGGCTACAACCACATCAGCGGCATGACCGAGGACCCGCTGTTCCGCGGGCACCTGATGGCCGAGCTGGCCCGCGCGGACATCTCCCTCAGCGTGTACTTCGCCCTGCACAACGACCTCGTCGGGGCCACCCTGGAGGCCCTGGGCTCGGAGGAGCAGAAGCAGACGTGGCTGCCGGGCCTGTACGCGATGGAGTACACCGGCTGCTTCGCGCTGACCGAGCCGGAGCACGGCTCCGACGTCGCCGGCGGCATGGCCACCACGGCCCGCCGAGAGGGGGACGAGTGGGTGATCAACGGGGCCAAGCGGTGGATCGGCAACGGCACCATGTCCCGCATCGCGATCGTGTGGGCCCGGGACGAGGAGGACGACCAGGTCAAGGGCTTCATCGTGGAGACCGACACCCCCGGCTACGAGGCCACCAAGATCGAGCACAAGACCGCGGTGAAGATCGTCCAGAACGCGGACATCACCTTCACGGACGTGCGCATCCCGGCGGAGAACAAGCTGGAGAAGGCCAACACCTTCGCGGACACCAACGTGATCCTGCTGGGCTCCCGCAACGGCCTGGGCTGGCAGGCCGTGGGCGCGCAGCAGGGCATCCTCGACGCCGCCCGCCGCTACGCGCTGGAGCGCACCCAGTTCGGCCGCCCGATCGCCGGGCATCAGCTGGTGCAGTCCCTGCTCGTGCAGATCGCGGCCAACCTGGCGGCCACCCTGGGCATGGCGCACCGGGCGGTGCAGCTCGAGGCCGCCGGCGAGGTGTCCATGACGCAGGCCTCCCTGGTGAAGCTGAAGACCTCCCAGATGTGCCGCGAGTCGGCCGCGCTGGGCCGGCAGATGATGGGCGGCAACGGCATCCTCGCCGACGTCGGGCTCGGTCGGTTCTTCTGCGACGTCGAGGCGATCTTCACGTACGAGGGCACCTACGAGGTGAACTCGCTGATCGTGGGCCGCGGCCTCACCGGACACTCCGCCTTCCTCTGACCCCCCTCCGACGACCGCCCCACCAGATCAGGAGCCACCGTGACGACCTCCGAGACCACCTCCGAGACCACCTCCGAGACCCCCGACACCTCCGCGACCACCCACGGCCGGCCCACCGAGCGCCGGGGTCATGTGGCCGAGCTGCTCTCGGCCACCGTGGCCCGGCAGCCGGATGCCGTGGCCCTGCGGATCGGTGAGGCCCGCATGACCTACCGCGAACTGGACCAGGTCACGGCCGCGACGGCCGGCTGGCTGCGCCACCGCGGGGTGGGCCCGGGGGACCGGGTGGCCGTGATGCTGCCCAACGTCCCGGCCTTCGTGGCGGTCTACGAGGCGCTCATGCGTCTGGGCGCGGTGATGGTGCCGCTCAACCCGCTGTTCACCGCCCGTGAGCTGGAGTACTTCCTCGAGGACTCCGGGGCGCGCATGCTCTGGGCCATGCCCGGGCTGCCGGCCGTGGACGAGGTGGCCGGGAACGTCGACGTCGAGGTGGTCACCCTGGACCTCGAAGCGGTCGGGCGGGAGTGCGCCGCCGAGGGCATCGCCCCGGTCACGGAGATCACCCCGCGGGACCCCGACGACGACGCCGTCCTGCTCTACACCTCGGGCACCACGGGGCGGCCCAAGGGTGCCCGGCTGACGCACACGAACCTGCGTTCCAACGCCATGGCGACGGCGACCGGCCTGGGCCGGCTCGGCCCGGACGACGTCGTGTTCGCGGCGCTGCCGATGTTTCACGTGTTCGGGCTCTCGGTAGTGCTCAACGGCGCGGTGTTCGCGGGGTCCACGCTGTCCCTGATGCCGCGGTTCGTGCCGGCGGACTTCTCGCGGTTGCGCATGCCCCTCTCCGGCGGTGCGAGCCTGCCGGTGGAGACGCTGCGCGCGGCGGAGAAGCTGTACGGCGTTCCCGTGTTGGAGGGCTACGGGCTGTCCGAGAACGCGGGTGCGTGCTTCTTCAACCCCGTGGACGCGCCGACCCGCCCGGGCACCGTGGGCCGGCCGGTGGACGGCTTCGAGTTCCGGATCGTCGCGATGGACGGCACCGAGGTGCCCGAGGAGGACCTCGAGACCTCCGGTGAGCTGCGCATCCGGGGCGAGGGCATCATGGCCGGCTACTGGGGCCGCCCGGAGGACACGGAGGCGGCGTTCGACGAGGACGGCTGGTTCCGCACCGGGGACATCGCCCGCCGGGACGAGGCCGGGTACGTGATGATCGTGGACCGGCTCAAGGACGTGATCATCCGCGGCGGCATGAACGTGTACCCCCGCGAGGTGGAGGAGGTCCTCTACGAGCACCCGGACGTGGTCGAGGCCGCCGTGGTGGGTGTGCCGGACGAACGGCTGGGCGAGGAGATCGCCGCCTTCGTCTCGCTGGCCCCGGGCAGCGCCGTCACGGGGGAGGAGCTCCAGGCGTTCGCGGCCGAGCGGCTGGCCCGCTACAAGCGGCCGCGGGAGGTGACCGTCCTGGACGGGCTGCCGAAGAACGCCACGGGCAAGATCCTGCGCCGCGAGCTGCGTCAGGGGTGAGGGGTGTGTGGCGGTCTGGGCGCAGGTCGTCTGGTCTGAGCGAGAGGAACGACGGACAGGTGGCCTCTCGTTACGCTCCCGGTATGACTCAGCCGCTCGTCCACCCGCCCAAGGCCCAGCCGGGCGACGGGATCGCCGTCGTCTCGCCGTCGTTCGCGGCTCCCGGTTTCGCGCCCGCGGTGCATGAGCAGGCGATGCGCCGCCTGGCCGAGGTGACCGGACTGGTGCCGGTCGAGTACCCCACCACCCGGCAGCTCGGGGCGAGCGCCGAGGACCGGGCGCGGGACCTGAACGCGGCGTTCGCGGACCCCCAGATCCGGGCGGTGATCGCCACGGTAGGCGGGGAGGACCAGATCACCGTGATCGGCCACCTGGACGCGGACGCCGTGCGCGCGGACCCCAAGCCGTTCCTCGGCTACAGCGACAACACCAACCTGCACCAGTGGCTGTGGGCGAACGGCGTGGCGAGCTTCTACGGCGGGTCCACCCAGGTGCACCTGGGGCCGGGACCGGCTGTGGATGAGGTGCACGCCGCGTCCCTGCGAGCCGCCCTGCTGACGGGAGGGCGGCTGGAGATCACGGAGCCGGGGGAGTCGGAGGACCACGGCGTCGACTGGCTGGACCCACGGGCGCTCACCGAGTTCGGGACGCGCGAGCCGGTGCCGGGCCCGCACGACGACGGCGCGCACGGCGTCGGCGAGGGCGCCTCACCGTGGCGCTGGGCCGGGCCGCGGCGCGCGGTGACCGGCCGGACGTGGGGCGGCTGCCTTGAGGTGCTGCCGTGGGTGATGGCGGCCGGCCGCGGGCCTGCGGACATGGCGGTGCTCGAGGGTGGTGTGCTGCTCATCGAGACCAGCGAGGAGCTGCCGAGCGCCGGTGAGGTGCGGCGGCTGCTGCGGATCCTGGGGGAGGGCGGCGTGCTCGGCGCCGTGGACGCCGTGCTGGCGGCCCGCCCGCCGACGAGCTCCTTCGAGGCGCCGCGCGGTGCGGAGGAGCGGGCGCGGCTGCGCGCGGAGCAGGCCGATGCGGTGCTGGAGGAGGTCGGACGCTACAACCCGGACGCGGTGGTGTGCGTGGGTGTCCCGTTCGGCCACACTCGGCCGCAGTGGGTGCTGCCGCATGGCGGCGTGATGACCGTGGACGGAGCGGAGCGGCGCGTGTGGGCGGGGTATTCGTGAGGTCAGGGGACGAGAGTCGCATCTCCAAATGACTGCTCGACCAGGGAACGGAGATCGTGCGCCACGCCGAGCACCAGCGCCGGGTCTGACCTGTAGAGCTGCACCAGGGCGAGGTCCTGAACTGCTCCCTGCTTGAGACCGTGCTCTCCGCCGGAGTAGTGCCAGATGAGGTTGGACACCTTCATCTTGACGGAGTTCGGATTCCGAAAGTTGCCCGGCAGAGTAATTCCTGGATGGAAGGGACCCTGAGCGAGCAGACGAGACAGGCCGACGACTGCGGGTGTCCCCTCACTCGGGTTGGTCCACTCCAGGTGATGAGCAAGTCCGAGAGCGAGCAGAGTCTCACCTGCGGTCCAGGGCAGTGTGGCCATCGTCCTCGTCCTTCCGAAGGCTTCATGAGTTCCGGTCATCCGGCTGACACGCGATGTCCTCGTGGAAGAGGCCCAGCGGGCGCCGAGTGTGAACACGGTGCCCTCCAGGCCGCCGAGACGGCAGAATCGCGCTAAGCTGCAGTATGCCGCGCGCTTCCCACGCAGGTCTGCGGCGACGAGTGATAGAGGGTGCATGGAAACGTTCAGGATGGGAGAGTTCTTCTCCGGGCCCGGTGGCATGGCTCTCGGTGCGCATCAGGCGGTCGAGGCCGACTCGGAGCTGCAGGAGAGGATGTCCCTGCGGCACGCTTGGGCCGTCGACATCGACGAGTCGTCCTGTCTTACGTACCGGCGCAACATTCCCCGAGCAACGCTCAAGTCGGTCAAGGTCGGCGATGCTCGAGTCGCCGCCGAGAACATCGACTCCTTCGGCGACATCGACGGCTTCGCCTTCGGTTTCCCCTGCAATGACTTCAGTCTTGTCGGTGAGCACAAGGGACTTGAGGGTAGCTTCGGAGGGCTCTACAAGACCGGCGTTCGGGTCCTGGAGCGGAAGCGACCGAAGTGGTTTGTAGCGGAGAACGTCGGAGGCATTCGCAGTGCCAACGGCGGTCGGGCCTTCCAGGTGATCTTGGAAGAGTTGCGCGACGCGGGCTATCGAATCACCCCTCACCTCTACCGGTTCGAGCAGTATGGGGTTCCCCAGGCGCGGCATCGCGTTCTCGTCGTGGGGGTTCGCGATGACCTCGACGTCGAGTACGGAGTTCCAGCCCCGACTCATGGGCCCGGGACGGGACAGCCCTTCGCTACGTCCGGTGAGGCTGTCGCTGCGCCGATCCCCGCGTCCGTCACCAATAACGAGCGCACCCGTCAGTCGAAACAGGTGGTCGAGCGACTGAAGCTCATCGACCCGGGTGAGAATGCATTTAATGCCAAGCGCATGACCGGCGAGGCCCGTCTCAATGTCCGGGGTGCTACCATCAGCCAGATCTATCGGCGCCTCGACCCGGCCAAGCCGTCCTACACCGTCACGGGATCCGGTGGCGGAGGCACTCATGTCTACCACTGGGACGAGCCGCGAGCCCTCACCAATCGTGAGCGGGCGCGTCTCCAGACGTTCCCGGACACGTTCCACTTCGAGGGCCGCCGAGACTCCATTCGGAAGCAGATCGGCATGGCAGTTCCGCCGCTCGGAGCGCGCGCCGTTTTCCAGGCGCTGTTCCGATCCTTCCAAGGACTCCCCTATGAGAAGATCGCACCTAGCCTCAGAGTGGAGGCCGCCGACGCTCGCCAGCGTCGTCTGATTTGACCGCTCTGAGTCAACCGCTTCGGGCGAGAAGAGTGGAGTGTCGTGGTCGCGGAACTGGCAATGCAGAAGATGTTCATCGAACAGCTGCTCGACAAGAAGCTCGTAGATGGGCTTTCGCCCCAGAAGGCGGTTCCCCTGCTCCGCGAGGACCTTCCGCCGGAGATGCACCCAACCCTCGACGAGATCGTTGAGGAGCGTCAGCACAGGAGTGCGGAGTGGGCAGAGACTGTGCGCGTGGTGGAGGGCGGCGGATCCACTGCCGAGTTGGATCCGGGCCGCAACTGGTATTACCCGCCCAAGGGTGGCGGCCTGCGGTGGACCCGCCTCAAGGCGCAGATGGCGGGCGGTGGACTCGCCGATGCCGTGGACTCCATCGACCGCTCCACCAATGCCACGGTGAAGGAGCTGGCACAGCCCTTCACGAACGAGCGTCGTCGCGGCATCGTCATCGGCAACGTCCAGTCTGGCAAGACGGCGAACTACGCGGCGCTCGCGGCGAAGGCACTGGATGCCGGATACAGGTTTGTCCTCGTCCTGTCAGGCATCCACAACAATCTTCGGACGCAGACGCAGGAACGCCTCAACCGGGACCTCGGAGTGGAAGCGCACAGCGATGAGTGGGGAACGCTGACGACGCCCCTTCATGATCTGGATCTGGCCGAGGTGAAGAATGCCCGCTTCTCCGTCAGCGGCCTCTCCGGCAAGCGGAAGATGATGGCGGTCATGAAGAAGAACTCGTCGAGGCTGGACCACCTCCTGGAGTTCTTCGATCAGCTCGATGAGCGCACGCTAAGGGACACGCCGATCCTGATCATCGATGACGAGTCGGATCAGGCGACGCCGGACAGCTCGCGCGCCAAGAAGGACGTTGAGACTGACCCGACGGTCATCAACAAGAAGATGCGCCAGGTGTGGGCCAAGGTGAAGAACGGCACCTATGTGGGCTACACAGCGACCCCCTTCGCCAATGTCTTCATGGATCCCAAACCTCACGGTGTCGAAGGGCTCGAGAGTCTGTACCCGCGGGACTTCATCCATGTGATGCCCACTCCGAAGAACTACTTCGGGGCTGAACGTCTCTTCGGTATCGACGAGGGCATGATCGACACAGAGGGAGCGGCAGGGCTTGATGTCGTTCGGCGCATCCCGGTGGATGAGCTCCCCATGCTGGCTCCCGCCAAGAGCGCTGAGGCGGACACCTTCGTTCCGGAAGTGACTGAGTCGCTAAAGGACGCGGTCAAGTGGTTCGTCGTTGCGAGTGCGATCCGCCGACTTCGGGGGCAGACCGGGAAGCACTCGTCGATGCTGATCCACACGACTCATCGCACGAAGCCGCACCAGGCCATGCGAGATCAGCTACTCGCTTTCCTCGAGCCTCTGAAGAAGGACGCTCGGAACGGGGACGTCTCGGCGTTCCAGAAGATCTTCGACAATGAGGAAGGCCGTGTGGCCAGCCTCTACACCGGTTCGGCCGACGCTCCGACGTGGCCTGTGCTGCAGCATGAGATCGTCAATGTCCTTCGCGTCCTCGAAGTGGTCGTTGACAATGGCGAAGAAGATCCGGAGGACCGCATCGTGTACAACGATGATCGTCCTCGCACCGCCATCGTCATCGGTGGCGGCACTCTCTCGCGGGGACTGACCCTGGAGGGCCTGTTCGTCTCCTACTTCACCAGGACGTCCAACGCGTACGACACGCTTCTGCAGATGGGACGCTGGTTCGGCTATCGGCCCGGTTACGAGGACCTCCAACGCATTTGGCTGGCAGAGGGTCTCGAGACGGACTACCAGTTCCTGGCAGCCGTCGAGTCTGAGATGCGTTCGGAGATTCGACGGTTGGCGAGTGAAGGGCTCACGCCCGACGACATCGGTGTCAAGATCCGCCGTCATCCCGGTCGACTGCAGATCACGAGCGCCACGAAGATGCCCCTGGCGGAGCAGGTCGAGTTCACATTCCAGGGGTACAGGACCCAGACCGCAATCTTCGACTTCTCCGACCCGGCAGTGCAGGAGGCCAACACCGCAACCGTTGTGACCCTGCTTCGGTCCTTGGAGGGCTACCGGGTCAAGACTGGGGGTCTGGCTGCCAGCTCCCACCTATACAAGGACGTGCCGTTCGCCTCCATCAAGGCGTTCTTCGAGGCTTTCTCTGTGCACGAGCGCTATCGCGAGACCCATCGTGAAGCCCTCAAATGGGTTGATGCGAAGCTTCCAGATCTCCCCTGGAGAGTCGTCCTGGCCGGGGGTAGCAGGGGGCCCGTGTTCCAGGGTGAGGAGTTCGTCGTCCCGTCGGTCAACCGCGCGCCCCTCCGCGCCGTGGAGGACCAGTCGATCAATATCCGCGCGCTCATGAGGGGTGGAGACCGGGTCGCAGACCTGGTGCTCGAGGGCAGCGAGGAGGCCGGCGGGCTGAAGACTGACATTGCCCGCATGGCACTGCGGCTGAAGCCCGCGGATGAGGGTGGCGCGGGCGGGCAGGGGGTCCTGGTGCTCTACCCCATCGCGCTCGACTCCACACCGCAGAATCAGCGAGAGGCGGCAGAGAGCGGCCGCACTTCCATGCGGGATGTCCTTTCCGGCCTGGGTCTCGGCCACCTGGCGGACTCGGGCACGCCCCTCATGGGGTATGGCGTTGTCATGCCGTCAGACATCGCGGGCAAGCTTGAAGCGGACGGCGACTTCATGTCTCTCGTCATCGCCCGTTCGAACGTGGAGGACGACGATGGTGAATGAGATTCGCGAGGCATTCCGCGTTGCGGCCGGACGCACGGGGCGACTGTCGGGCACTGCGGTCCATGTTCACGAGCTTCCAGGGCGTCCTGCCGCAGGCAGAGTGTGGTTGGGGCAGGACGCGGCTGACCAGCTAGTCGCGTTCATCGAGTACGACGGCAGCCGCATGCAGTCGTTCGACGTCAGTCAGATCATCACGGTCTCGGCGGAGCAGATCCTGAACGAGACCGACGATGAGGTCAGAGCCGTCCAGATCAGGTGCCTCGACGCGAAGCTGGACGAGGTCTTCTTCACTTTCCTGGCTGATGTGATCGCTGAAATGGACCGCGGCAACGGCGTGATTCAGGCGGTCCGAGGCACCGCGGACGACTGGCGAAGCCTGCTGGCCGTGGCTCGACGTGGCATGGGGGAGCAACAGCTCGCGGGCCTCTTCGGCGAAGTCACGATCCTGAACCGCGCGACTGGAGTGCTGGGCCCTGCCGCATTGGGACTCTGGACAGGCCCGGACCGCAACCGCCACGACTTCGTCGGGCCCGAGGCCGCGATCGAGGTGAAGACCTCCTCGCTCCAGAACCGTCAGTCCGTCTCCATCCATGGGCTCCGGCAACTCGAGCCGTCCGAAGGGGCGACGTTGACGCTGGCCGTGGTGGAGGCAGAGGCGCATCCGCAGGGGAGGACGGTCGCGGACCTCGCGTCGGACGCGGTGGCCATGGGAGTCGATCCCACAGAGCTGCGGGACAAGCTCGCAGCCTCCGGTTTTGTCGCGGGGATGCCCGGGTCCGACGTCAAGTTCAAGGTGGTCGGTGTGCGGTACTGGGAGATCGAGGCCGACACCCCCGTGTTGCGACGATCGCTCCTGGGGGACTCCGTCGTCAACGCCATCTCGGACCTTCGCTACTCGCTGCAGCTCAGTGCGCTCGGTCCCCACAGCGCGAACGAGTTCGACTTCAGCCGCCTTGCACCAGTTGGGATGGTCTCTGCGTGACTGCGGTGCTCTCTCGCTATTCGAAGCCCCGAGGCGCTGGCGACCAGACGAGCGGCGGGCGAGGGAAACTGCTCCGCGCCCATGGCTCGCTGACACGTGCGCAGATCCTTGTCCGAGAGACTCTGCAGAACTCCTGGGATGCGGCACGCGCGGGCCGGCGTCCGAGCTATGAGGCCCGCGTCCGCCGACTGGACTGCGACGCCAGGGCGGCCCTCGCCGAGAACGTCTTCACAGGCCTCGGTCCGGAACTGGATGCGCTCGCCGAGAGTCTCTCCGCCCCTGAACTCCACGTCATCGAGATCAACGACCGCGGCACGACGGGGCTGAACGGGCCGATCAGCCCGGACCGAGCTGTGGAGAAGGGAGAGCCGAACAACTTCAACGCCTTCGTCTTCGACATCGGCTCCAGCAAGCCGCTCGGCAGCTCTGGCGGAACCTTCGGATTCGGCAAGAACTCCACCTTCGAAGTCTCGGCACCCCATGCTGTCGTGTATTGGACGCGATGCGACCGCGGGGACGGTGTCCTCGAAGACCGCCTGATCGCGTCTGCCCTGCACGACCCTTATGACGAGGATGGCCTGCGGTTCACCGGGGCGCACTGGTGGGGTGACACTGCCTCGGGGGACGTCCTTCCAGTGGTTGGCCAGCGCGCTGCTGACCTGGCACAGGTGCTCTTCCAGCGTCACTTCGATGACGGTGACTGCGGCACCTCGATCCTCGTCATCGACCCGATGGTCACCATCCCCGACGCCGAGGGGATCGGGCAGCGCACCGCCGTCAGAGACTCAGACGCTGCCCACGAGCTGTGCTCTCAGCTGGTCGAGACCCTTCTCACCAGCGCCTGGCCCAAGTTCGTCGCGGACGACAGCGGTCAGACGCCGATGGACATCACGTTGAAGTTGTACGACAAGACGGTCGACGTCGCGGACAAGGCGGCCGCTCTCTTCCGCGTGCATAGCCATGGACTGGCCCGAATCCGTCGCGCGCAGGCAGGCATCGACGAGGGGGAGATCCTGGTGCGCCCCGGGGAGATCGTCGAGAGCGACCTGCAGGCGATCAGTCTGCGCCCCTCCTACACAGACGAGACTCCCCGAGAGAGCTACTTCGGAGACCGTGCCGACACGGTCTCAGGCCACGTGTTCCTGGCGAAGGCCCTGCGCATCCCCCCCGCGCCAGGCCTTTTGGACAGCTGGCGTGTCGACGCGGCCTGCTTCATGCGCTCCAGCGCAGAGCTCGTCGTGATGTATGAGCCGATGGCCGACGAGAACGACGGGACCTTCATGTGGGTGGCGGTCTTCAAGCCGACGCCGGAGTGTGACCGCCACTTCGCCGCGGCCGAGCCGGCCACGCATGACGACTGGAACAAGAACGCGCCGGACAGTCTCGCCTCAGCTTATGTGGTCGACAAGACCCTCGGCCATGTTCGTCAGCGCATGAAGAAGTTCATGCTCGGTGACCGAGTCAAGTCCATCACAGAGGAGCGGTCGACTCGTCAGCTCGCCAAGTCGCTCAATGGATTCGTTCCCGTGGGCGGGCCTCCGACGACAGGCGGCAACACGGGGGGCAACATCCGTGCAGGTGGCGGGGGCGGTCGCTCCCACGCAGTCGCCGCGGCCGGTGAAGTCACGATCGTCAGCACGGTCCAGGATGCCCGCGGGACCTGGCACCTGACATTCCGGGCGCCCGAGCCTACAGGCGAGCGATGTCGTCTTCGCGCCTCGGTGCGGGCGGCCACCGCGGAGGGGGCGTTCGGTCTCACGGACGACGAGGTGGAGCTCTCCTGGGACGTGGGCACTGCCACCGAGAACGGGAGCTCAGTCGTTGTTCGCGGCGGTATTGAGGGCGTCCTGCACGTCGAAATGGACATCGAGGCGACGATCATGGTCGACATCGATGTGGAGGAGGTGGTCTGATGGCGGTTGTCCTGCATCGGTTTCCCATGGTCGACGACAGCACCGTCCTGTGGCACCCGTGGGGGGCAGAGGTCGACGATGTTTACAGGCAGCCCGCGGAAGTCGCGGATTGCTGGGACTCGAATTCGCGACTGCGGTTCTTCGTGGGTGTCTCAGTGGAGGCGGACGCGGTCCGGGCCATCGCCGGCACGGCCCCCGCTGAGCTCATGGTCACTGCCACGTGCCATGCCACGTCTACGACGCGCACGTCGCGCGCTCCTCTCCAGGAGAACGGGCCGAGCCTGAGCGCACGGACGATGGTGGAGCTTATCGGCAACGTGCTTGCGGAGAGACTGGACCTCTCAGCCGCTCTCATCGCCCCCTCCGGGGATCATTCCTGGCTTGCGACGCGGATCATCTCGCAGGGGCCATTCGAGCGGGTCCCGCTGCAGCAGGACGCGAACGTGTTCCCCATCAGCGCGGTCTCTTTCAGAGACCAGCAGTGGCGCGAGGCCCCCTGGCGCTTCGACATCTTCGCCACCGATCTGGCCGATGCGTTCAGTACGGGCCTGAGACTCTTCTTGAATCTCGACCTGCCGCTGGCGGCAGCGTTGCTCGACGACACGGCGTCGCAGGCGACCAGGGGACTCCTGGACATGGTCATCGCGCGGCAGCTGATCGCCACGGCCAGCGGCCTGGCTGAGGGCACCGCTGAGGACGTTGACGCCGTGGCGGCCGAGAACCCAGACTCCATCGCGGCGGCGGCTGCGAACGTGGCCACGAAGTACTTTCACACCTCACTGAAGGAGGCCACTCGTTCGTACCGGGACCAGCCTGAGAGGTTCGAGTATCTCCTCGCCGCTGAGACGTCGTTGTTGAGGAGTGAAGCATGACAGGACACCTGCTCGAGCCGAGGCTCGCCTCGAGTGATGCCGGGCAGCTGCGAGAGGCGTTCATCGACTCGAACCGTCCATCTGCATTCCGTCCTGAGCTCCTGAGCGAAATGCTCGCGCGGCCCCGGGTGTTCCCCCCGACTGGTGGAGCACAGGCAGACGAGGCTGACCTCCTGGATCTCCGAGAGAGGTGCCTTGAAGCCGATGGAGTGGCGCGGACCTCGGATGACCCGGTGGCTACGTGGGACCTCGAGATGGGACGCGTCCTGTCCGACTACGCGCAAGGGCGAGCGGGCGAGTTCGGCTCGCCGGAGGTCTGGGACTTCCTCACGCTGGTGCTCGTGCCGGACGTCGTGGCCTTCCGCCTCGACCCGGGTCCCTCGGCAGGCAAGGGGCCTAGCCGTTCAAGCCTCACTGCCCGTCTGACGGGCGGCAACCGTCGCCACGTGCTCCAGCGCCTGTGGCGCCGGTGGCACGTCCTGGGACCGGACCTGGTCCTGAGCAGAGCGCTGCTCGAGGACGACTACGTCGCGCTCCTCGAGCGCGGTGTGACATCGGATCGGCCGGCCTTGGCGCGAGCCGTGGGAGAGCACATCGCCAGTCTGGAGATATCATCCGGAGAGAGGCGCGAATACACACGCCTGTTCATGCGACGTCTTGTGGTCGCCTCCGGATTCATCGTGGTCCCGGCAGAGGCAGGCGGTCAGGTCGCGGCCATCGTCGACCACCTGCACTCGGAGACGATGGCGCGCATGGCGATGGATCCCGATGCAGGCTCCCGCCCGGGGGCATCGCAGTCGACCGTCGACCTGGCGCCTGCCGAGGAGCAGGGAGACGGCCGCCGTCGCAGGGGAGGGCTGTTGCGGCGGCTGCTCAACGGGGCATGACCGCGCAGGAGCCTGTCTCGTCGAAGAGCCAGTCCTGGGCCTCCTCCACCGGGGCCCGAGCGACCATGTTGGGAAATCGCTCCCGGGACACCAAGCCCGAGCTCCTCGCCCGCCGGCTCGTCCATGCGGCCGGGCTCCGCTATCGGGTCAGTGCGAGGCCCGAGAATGACCTCCGTCGCACTGCCGACCTCCTCTTCCGCCCCGCCCGGGTGGCGGTCTTCATCGACGGTTGCTTCTGGCACGGGTGTCCCGTGCACTACATCCGGCCGAAGGCCCACGACGGCTACTGGTCGGACAAGGTCGCCACCAATCGCTCTCGTGACGCGGAGACCACCCGAGTACTGACCGAGCGAGGATGGCTCGTCCTCCGCTTCTGGGAGCACGAGGACCCGGCCGTCGTCGCGGCGCGCGTTGTCGCCGTCGTCAACGAACGGAGGCCCCGGCGAGCCACCGGGGCCTCCTGAGCGGGCCGCGGCCCACGCGCGGCCCGCTCTCACTTCTCGAACGAAAACGCCCCGGGGCCGCCCGTTTCGTCAACGGAAGCGACCGCCGAACCGCCCTGCGTCACCGCTTCCGGTACAGCCCCTTCTTCTGGAACACCGGGTCGCTCGTCACGAGCATCCCCAGGGACCGGAAGATGCCCTCGTCCACGGAGCCGAGGATCGTCGTCGTGTGCACGTCGCAGCCCTCGAGGCTCGCCAGCTGCTCGACGGCCGCCTTCGCGTTCTGGTCGGTCGCCGCGGACACGGACAGCGCGATCAGCACCTCGTCCGTGTGCAGCCGCGGGTTCTTGGAGCCCAGGTGCACGGTCTTGAGCGTCTGGATCGGCTCGATCGAGGCGGGGGAGAGCAGGTGCACGTCGTCCTCGATGCCGGCCAGCACCTTGAGGGCGTTGAGCAGTACCGCGGCGGAGCAGCCCAGCAGCTCCGAGGTCTTGCCGGTCACCAGGGTGCCGTCCGCCAGCTGCACGGCCGCGCCGGGCTCGCCGGTGCGCTCGGCCACCAGCTGCGCGGCACCCACCACCGGGCGGTCCTCCGAGCTCAGACCGAGCTTGGACATCACCAGGGCCACGCGCTCGGACTCGGTGTCGTCCGCGCCCTCCAGGGCCTCGTTGACCTGGGCCTTGTAGTAGCGCCGGATGATCTCCTGCTTCGCGGCCTCCTGGCACACCTCGTCGTCCACGATCGCCGCGCCGGCCATGTTCACGCCCATGTCCGTGGGGGACTTGTAGGGGGTGGTGCCCGTGACCTTCTCCAGCAGCGCGGACAGCAGCGGGAACACCTCGACGTCGCGGTTGTAGCTGGTCACCCGCTCGCCGTACTCGGCCAGGTGGAACGGGTCGATCAGGTTGATGTCGTCCAGGTCCACGGTGGCGGCCTCGTAGGCGGCGTTCACCGGGTGCTCGAGCGGCAGGTTCCAGATGGGGAACGTCTCGAACTTCGCGTAGCCGGCCGGGATGCCCCGCTGCCGGTCGTTGTACACCTGGCTCAGGCACGTCGCCAGCTTGCCGGAGCCCGGGCCGGGGGCCGTCACGACGACGAGGTCCCGCGTGGTCTCGGACCACTCGTTCGCGCCGAAGCCCTGCTCCGAGACGATCGTGGACATGGCGTGCGGGTAGCCGGGGATCACGCGGTGGCGGGCCACCTTCAGGCCGAGGCGCTCGAGCTTCTCGAGGAACGCCAGCGCGCGGTGGTTGGCGTCCTCCAGCTGCGTGACCACCACGTGCTCCACCAGGAACCCGCGCTCCCGGAACACGTCCACGAGGCGCAGGACGTCGTCCTCGTACGTGATGCCCAGATCCGCGCGGACCTTGTTCCGCTCGAGGTCCTTGGCGTTGAAGCACACCAGGATCTCGGTCTCGTCCTTGATGCGGTCCAGCATCGCGATCTTGTTGTCCGGGGTGAAGCCGGGCAGGACGCGGGAGGCATGCAGGTCGTCGAAGAGCTTGCCGCCCATCTCCAGGTACAGCTTCCCGCCGATCTGGCGGCGGCGTTCCTGGATGTGCTGGGACTGGAGCTCGATGTACTTCGCGCGGTCGAATCCGACGCGGTGGAGGGGGCCGGAGGCCGCGGCCTCCGTGGTCGTGCTGGCGGGGCGGGCGGTCTCATGCGTGCCGGTCATGGACTCTCAGCATAGACCCGTCCGCGGGGTGCGCGTGCGCGGCCCGGCGTCGGGCCCACCGCATCCCTCAACCCCTCGGGTCCTCCGGGTCGTCCGCGATCCAGTCGTGTTCGGGGTCGTCGAAGCTGCGCGTGCGCCCGGTGCGCAGGTCGGTGACGTCCATGACGCCGGTGCCGCGGTCCAGGCGCACCTGCTGGTGTGAGGCGGGGTCGACGACGGTGATCGTCTGGGTCTGCGGGTCGTAGTCGTCCACCCGCACCTGGTCCTCGTACTCCTGCCGCGGTCCGTAGGACCCGTCCGCGTCGTCGTCGGGGAAGGCGGGGGCGCCGGGGGAGCGCAGCCGGCGCTCGAGGGTGCGCTCCACCCGGCGCGCGGCCGCCTCCTGCGCCTGCGTGGCCAGGCGCCGCAGACGCGCGAGGGACTCCTTGTCCTGGGAGATCTCCGCGCCGAAGAACCGCCACTGGTAGCGGTAGGCGATCATCCGCACCGCGAAGATCAGGAACGCGATGAGGAAGCCCGTGAACGCGTTGAGCGCGCCGTTCATCGCCACCACGGTCGCCAGCACCGCGCCCAGGAACGTGGGGAGCACGTAGACGCCGCGGGGGTCGAAGATGGACGGGACCTCGTTGGCGACGATGTCCCGCAGCACGCCGCCGCCGAGCGCCGTGACCATCGCGATCACCACCGTGGACACCGGGTGCACGCCCATCGAGTGCGCCAGCAGCACACCGGACACCGTGAACAGGGCGAGCCCGGCGGCGTCGAACAGGGTGATGGTCAGGTTCAGCCGATTCGGGTGGATCAGCTTGACGTACACGAGCAGGGAGACGAGCACCGGCGGGGCCAGGTAGACCGGGTTCTCCAGGGACGCGGGCAGGCCGCGGTCCAACAGGATGTCCCGCGTGAAGCCGCCGCCCAGGCCCGCCAGCAGGGACAGCGCCATCGAGCCCACCAGGTCGAACTGCTTGCGCGCCGCCAGCAGCGCCCCCGAGGTGGCGAAGAAGAAGATCCCGATCAGGTCCAGGGTCGTGAGCAGCCACGGGACGTCGGTGAGGGTGGCGAAGAACTGCTGCACGTCCACGGCGGCTCCTTCCGTCGGGTCCGGGGATTCACCGGCCATTGTCCCGTGCGGCCCGCGCAGTGGCTCGTTTGTTCACCCGGGTGTCCCCGGGGGGCCGTCCTCGCCGGCGCCGGGCGTCTCCTCGTTCGCCGGGGGGCCGTCCTCGCCGGGGTCGGCGGGCGGCCCGTCCCTGCCCTTGCGGTCGCGGATGTCCGGCACGGGCGGCTCGTCGTGCGGATCCAGGCGCTGGCGCTGGGTCTCCCCTGAGATCTCGGCCCCCGGGGCGAGCCACTCCCTGCGCAGCGACACCACGCGCAGCACGAGCACGAGCACCATCACCGCGGCCGAGGTCAGCGGGTTCAGGAGCTCCGCCTGGCCGAGGGCCGCCGTCGTGCCCGCGCCGAGGATGGCCGGCAGCGCGTACCAGCCGCGCCCGCCGAACACGGCGGGCGGTTCCCCGGCGACGACGTCGCGCAGGATGCCGCCGCCGACGGCGGTCACCAGGCCCAGCACCGCGGCGGCGACCGGGCTCAGGCCGGCGAGCAGGGCGATGCGCGTGCCCACCACGCAGTACACGGCCAGGCCGATGGCGTCGAAGGCCATGACGGCGTGGTGGCCGCGCTCGCCGTCGAAGATCCGGAGGAACACCGCTAGCGACGCGACCGCCGGCAGGATCAGGTACCAGGGGTTGTCGAAGGCCGCGGGCACGTCCCGGCCGACCACGAGGTCCCGGACGACACCGCCGCCCGTGCCCACCATGAGGGCCAGCAGCAGGGAGCCGACGATGTCGTAGCCCTTGCGCACGGCGAGGACGGCACCCGAGATCGCGAAGAAGAACACGCCCACGAGGTCCACGGCGGTGATCGCCGCGGTGATCGCGTCGGCGAGCTCGCCGTGCGCGTCGATCGGCTCGGGCACGTCCCGTTCGAGTTCGGCGGGGTCCTTGGGGGCGGCGGACAGCAGCCACACGGGGAGAAGTGGAAGCAGCACCCGCCCATCGTCCCCCGTCAGGCGGCCCGGGTCAGTCCTGCGCGGGGCCGAACTCCTTGGCCAGCTCCGCCGCCACGCCGGTGTACCCGGCCGGGGTCAGCTCCAGCAGGCGCGCCTGGGCCGCCTCCGACAGGCCGAGGCCCTGCACGAACTCGCGCATGCGCGCCCCGTCCACGCGGTGGCCGCGGGTCAGCTCCTTGAGGCGCTCGTAGGGGTTGTCCATGCCCTCGACGCCGGCGATCGCCTCGGCACGCATCACGGTCTGGACGGCCTCGCCGAGCACCTCCCAGTTCGTGTCGAGGTCCTCCGCCAGTACGGGCGCGGCGACCTGGAGCTGGCCCATGCCCTTGGTGACGTTGGTCAGGGCGAGCACCGAGTGGCCGAGGGCCACGCCGATGTTGCGCTGCGACGTCGAGTCCGTGAGGTCGCGCTGCCAACGGGACTCCACGAGGGTGGCGCCCAGCGAGTCGAGCAGGGCGCAGGAGAGCTCGAGGTTGGCCTCGGCGTTCTCGAAGCGGATCGGGTTCACCTTGTGCGGCATGGTGGAGGAGCCGGTCGCACCGGCCACGGGGATCTGCGCGAAGTAGCCGATGGAGATGTAGCTCCACACGTCCACGCAGAAGCCGTGGAGGATCCGGTTGAAGCGCGCGACGTCGGCGTACAGCTCCGCCTGCCAGTCGTGGGACTCGATCTGGGTGGTCAGCGGGTTCCAGGTGAGGCCGAGGTGCTCCACGAAGGACCGGGACAGGGCCGGCCAGTCCGCGTCCGGGGCGGCGGCGAGGTGGGCGGCGTAGGTGCCGGTGGCGCCGTTGATCTTGCCCAGGTACTCCTGGCCGGCGATGCGCCGGGTCTGGCGGGTCAGACGGTGCACGAACACGGCCATCTCCTTGCCCAGCGTGGTGGGCGTGGCCGGCTGGCCGTGCGTGCGGGAGAGCATGGGGGTCTCGGCGGCCTCGGCGGCCATCGCGGAGACGGTGGCCACGGCGGCGCGGGCGGCCGGCAGCCAGACCTGCTCGACGGCGTCGCGCACGCCCACCGCGTAGGCGAGGTTGTTGATGTCCTCGGAGGTGCACGCGAAGTGCACGAGCGGCTTCAGCCGGCCCAGACCCAGCCCCTCGAGGCGGTCGGCGATGAAGTACTCGACGGCCTTCACGTCGTGCACCGTGACCTTCTCGGTGGCCGCCAGCTCGGCCACGGACTCCGCGTCGAAGTCCGTGACGATCGCCCGCAGGCCCGCCTGCTGCTCGGCCGTGAGGGGCGTCAGACCCGGCAGCACACGGTGCTCGGCCAGGTGGATGAACCACTCGACCTCCACGTGGATGCGGTTGCGGTTCAGCGCCGCCTCGGACAGGTGCTCCACGAGCGGCTCCACCGCCGCACGGTAGCGGCCGTCCAGGGGGCCGAGGGCGATGCCGGCCTCGGCGAGGGAACGGCGGTGGGCGGTGGACGCGGGCTGTGAGGTCATGGCCCCCATTCTGGCAGGCGCCGCGGACGCCCGACGAAGGCGAGGGCCGGGTCCGTCCTCGACCGCGACGGGGTGGCGAGTGCAACATCGAGTGCAACATGCGGACGCGCCCGGTGGCCCGGGGCGCGGCGGACCTACCGTGGTTGACGTCGCCGTCGCCCGGCGTCGGCGTGCCGAGAGGGATGAGGAGACCGAGATGACGGAACGGACCGGGCAGGCCAGCGAGGCCGGGACGATCGACCGGCTGATGGCCGGGTGGGTCGCCGACGTCGAGACCCCGGACGCCTGCGCCGCCCACCTGCTCTGCGACCGATGGCCGGCCGACGCCGTGGCGTTCCGGTTCGTGGCGGAGGACATGTCCGCCGTCGACCTCACCTTCGGCGAGCTGGCCGACCGCTCCCGCCGCCTCGCCACCGGCCTCGCCGCCCGCGGCGTCACGCGCGGCGACCGGGTCCCCGTGATGATGTCCAAACGGGAGGAGCTCGTCATCACGCTGCTGGCCCTGTGGCGGCTCGGCGCCGTGCACGTGCCGCTGTTCACCGCGTTCGCCGCGGGCGCCGCGCGGATGCGCATCGAGGGCGCGGCGGCGCGGCTCGTCGTCGCCGAGCCCCGCCAGGCCGAGAAGCTCACGGACATCCCGGGCATCGAGATCATCCGCACCGGCCCGGAGTGGGACGCGCTCGCGGACTCCGCGCCGCTGGCCGAGGACGTCGCCGTCGGCGGGGACGGGCCGATCGCCCTGCTGTTCACCTCCGGCACCACCGGCCGCCCCAAGGGGGTGCCTGTGCCGCTGCGCGCGGCCGCCGCGTTCGCCGTCTACCTCACGTGCGCGGTGGACCTGCGCCCCGAGGACCTGTTCTGGAACGCGGCCGACCACGGCTGGGCGTACGGGCTGTACTACGGGATCGTCGGCACGCTGATGCTCGGGGCGACCTCGGTCCAGTACCGCGGCGCCTTCTCCCCGGCGACCATGGTCGAGGTGATCCGCTCGCAGGACGTCACGAACCTCGCCGGCGCCCCCACGATGTTCCGCGCGCTGGCCAAGGCCGGGGAGGTCACCGAGGACGCCCCGCTGCGGCTGCGGCGCGTGTCCACGGCGGGGGAGCCGCTGCCGCCGTCCGTGCTCGAGTGGGGCCGGTCGGCCCTCGGCACGGAGATCCGCGACCACTACGGCCAGACCGAGCTGGGCATGGTCATCTGCACCCCCGCGCACCCCGAGCTGGCCGCGCCGCCCCGCCCGGGTTCGATGGGTGTGCCCCTGCCGGGGATCGCCGCGGAGATCCGGGACGGGCAGATCGCGATCGACGCGGCCTCGCCCCTGTTCTGGTTCCCCGGCTACCTCGGGGAGCCGGAGAAGACCGCGGAGCGCTTCACCCCGGACGGGCGCTGGTACCTGACCGGGGACACCGCTCGGCAGGACGACGACGGCTGGTTCTTCTTCTCCTCCCGGGACGACGACGTGATCCTCGCCGCCGGGTACCGGATCGGCCCGTTCGATGTGGAGTCCGTGCTCATCGACCACCCGCGGGTGCAGGAGGTCGCCGTCGTCGGCCTGCCGGACCCGGAGGGGGTGCGCGGCGAGGAGGTCGTGGCGTTCGTGGTGCCCGCCGGGGCCGTCGCGGACCCGGACGCCCTGGCGGCCGAGCTGCAGGCGAAGGTCCGCGACGAGTACTCCAAGCACGCCTACCCGCGCCGGGTGCACTTCGTGGACCGGCTGCCCAAGACCCCCTCCGGCAAGCTGCAGCGGTTCCTGCTGCGCCAGGGCGCCACCGACTGAGTCAGCGGTGCACGAGCCGCAGGAACGCGCCGATCATCGGCAGGTCCTCGGGGCTGGTGGGCAGCGCGTCCGCGAGGGCGGGGGAGTGGACGAGGTAGGCGGCCCACTGTCCGCGCGAGATCGACACGTTGAGCCGGTTCCGGTTCAGGAGGAAGTCCAGCCCGCGCGGCACCTCCTGCGGTGAGGACGCCGCCATCGTCAGGATCGCGACGGCGGCCTCCCGGCCCTGGAACTTGTCCACGGTGCCGACGGCGGTGCCCTCGAGACCGGCGGCATCGAGCGCCTCCCGGACCGCGGCGACCTGCGCGTTGTACGGGGCCACCACGATCACGTCGGACGGCTCGAGCGGTCGGCCGGGGTCGTCCGGGCCGGTGGACCAGGTGCGGCCGAGCAGTGACCGGATGATCTCGACGACGGCCGCGGCCTCCTCCGGCGAGGACACCGCGTTGCCCGTGTGGGAGACCGGCCACGGGTGCAGCCCGGGCTCCACGCCGTCGAGCCGGCGGGCGTCCGTGCGCGGGGTGTGCGAGCGCAGGCGGCCGGCGTAGGAGAGCTCGGAGACCGCGTGGGTGAGCGTCGAGTGCATGCGCCACGAGGTGTCCAGGAAGAAGCCGCGGTCGGGGCGGAGCACGGGGGCGCCCTCCGCGATCCAGGTCAGGGCCGCGTCGCCGATGGGCTGGGGGTGGGTCCCCTTGGTGACCTGCGGCAGCTGCTGGGGGTCGCCGAGCAGGAGCACAGTGCGGGCCATGGCCGCCGCGGCGAGGGTGTGCGCCAGGGAGAATTGCCCGGCCTCGTCGATCACCAGGAGGTCGAACTCCTGCACGTCCTCGTGCGCGAAGGTCCAGGCGGTGCCGCCGACGACGTGGCCGGGGAGGCCGATGTACGGCTTGGCGTCCGACACCGTGGCCCAGGGGCGCTCGGGCGCGTCCTTGCCGCGCTTCTCCGCCTTGAGCACCTGTTTCTTCGGCACCCCGATGGACACGAGCTTGCCCAAGAAGTTCTCCACCACGGCGTGGGACTGGGCCGTGACGCCCACGCTCCACCCGCGTTCGAGCAGGGCCTTCACGGCGTGACTGCCCACGTGCGTCTTGCCTGTGCCGGGAGGGCCCTGCACCGCCACGTAGGAGCCGCGGGCGGACTCGAGGGCCTCTACGAGCAGCGCGGTGCGGTCGAGCTCGCCCTCCGCGTCGGCGACGATCTCCGGCAGGGGGCGGCCCGTCGTCGCGGGGGTGCGTCGGGCGAGGATGTCCACGCACGCGGAGACGCCCGGCTCCGGCAGCGCGCCGGCGGCGTCGGTGGCCACGGCGAGCTCGCGGATGCGCGCCTCGAGGGTGTCCGTGGGGACCTTCGAGTGCTCGAAGGCGGCCATGGGCAGCTGGTCGAACGACTCGACCCCGCGGGCCAGCCTCTCCCGCAGCCGGAGCACCGAGCGGCCGTCCGGCAGGTCCTCCACCTGCTCCACGTCCGCGTTCGGACCGATCCAGCGCACGGCGTTCGGCTGCAGCTCGGCGTGGGCCGGGAAGTCCTCGTAGACGGTCTTGACCGAGGCGTCCGGCTTCAGCAGGGTGCCGGGTTCGAGCCGGCCGGTCACCTGCAGCACCCGCTGCAGTGAGTGGCGGGCAGTCGGCTGATGCCAGTCCTCCTCGACGTCGACCCGGTCCGCGACCACATTCGCGCGCGGCTCCTGCCACTCATCCACGGGGGAGATTCCCCGGTCGAAGAACGCCCACCACGTCGGCTTCTCCTCGCGCCGGTAGAACCCGAGTCCCGCCGCGAGCAGGGCGACCCCGCGCTCCCCCGGCCCCAGGGCGGCGCCCTCCTCCCGCTGCGGCAGCATCGCCAGCAGTGCGGCCGTGAGGTCCTGCTCGGGCTCCGGGGCCGGCTCGACCAGCGGGGTCTCCGGCTCCGCCGCGGCTCCCTGCGGCGACCTCGAGGCGTCCGGATCCTGCTCGACCTGCGCCAGCAGCCAGTCCCGCAGCCGCGCCGTGGAGACGCAGTCGTACCGGTTGTAGTCCTCGATGTCGGCGCGGATCGCCCTCGCGACCTCGGTGTCCCCGGCCTCCAGCGCGGCGACGTACCGGTGGTACTCGGTGACGCTGTCCGCCGCCGTCGTGACGCCGTCCTCCGCCCGGTGCTCCGCCCCCATGTAGAGGGGCTCCAGCTTCTTGATGGAGTAGCTCGGCACACCGGCCCGCAGGGCGGCGCGGACCGTGGAGTAGAGGTCCACGAACAGCCCCGCGCGCAGCCAGTCGTCCAGCTCGCGCTCGCCCACGCCGTGGCGCACGGTCAGCCGTTTCAGCGCGGTGACCTCGTACGCGGCGTAGTGGTAGATCCGCATCCCCGGGTGGGTCGCACGCCGCGCCTCCACGAACGCCACGAACTGCTCGAGCGCCGCCCGCTCGGCGGCACGGGTGTCCGCCCACAGACCCGTGAACCGGAAGTCGGCCGAGGCGGTGCGCGCGGTGTCCCCGCCCGGCGCCTCGACCCAGCCCCACAGGTACTCGAGGCCCTCCATGCTCCCGTCCGCGGAGACCCACAGCGGGTCCCCCTCGAAGTCGAAGAAGACGTCTCCGGCGTCCGGCGCCGGCAGCCCCGCCACGGCGCGCGGGTCCACGATCCGATGCGGCGGAAGCCCGTCCGCCCCGGCCGGCTCCAGCTGGATGGCCGCCTGTTCCCGCAGCGCCTCCCACGTGCGGCGGGCCATGCCCTCCGGCGGTGCGACGGACGCCGCGAGCTGCTCGATGGTCGTGATGCCGGCCTCGCGCAGCCGGGTGCGCTGCAACCGCGTGGCCCCCGCCGTGAGCAGCACGTCCCGGTGCTCGGCGACGGCCTCCTCGCACGCCTCGCATGCGCCGCAGACGCTCAGGCGGTCGTCGCCCCAGCGGGCGGGCTCCCCGGCGGCCACGTGATCCTGCAGCAGCGCCTCCAGCCGGGCGCGCTGGTGCCGGTACACCGGGATCACCTCGTCCAGGTCCGCGACGTGCCGGGAACCGTCCCCGAGCCACAGGCTGCCCTGCCGCGTCCGCGGCACGCCCATGCCGTCCAGCAGGTCCGCGTACGCGGCGATCTGCAGCAGCGCCGTCACCCGTGCATGCCGGGCCAGCTTCGTGTCCACCACCTCGTACGCGCCCTCGGGGTGCTCCTCGTCCGTGCGGAGCACGAGGAAGTCGGCCAGGCCGCCGAACGCGCCGTCGTGCAGCATCCCCTGGAACACGACGGCGGGACGCGCGGCCAACGCCGCCGCGGTGCGCTCGCGGGCGGCCCGCACACCCTCGGGCGTGTAGCGCTCCGGGCGGGCGAGCCGGACCACCTGGTCCCCGCCGCGCTCCGCCTCGAGTCGCGCGAGCACGCGGGACTCGTGCTCGTCCCCGAGGCGGGAGACCCGCTCGAGGAACGCGTCCGCCACGCCGATCCGCGGGGCGCGCCCGAGCGCGGGGTCCACCGTCCCGCGCAGCCACCCGTACGTGCACGTCGCGGCGGCGGTGATGTCCGAGGGGCTGAGCATGAAGGAGGCGCGGTCCGGCGCGAAGGTCACCATGCCGTCACCCTAGACAGGAGTCGCGGACGCGATGGGCAGGGCCCGCGCACAGGATCCCGGCGCGCCTCGCCCCGGCGGCGGCAGGGTGGGGCCGGCGCGCGTCACACACCGGAACGGACTTGACGTGGGTCACATCCAGGGAGTTACCTAATGATCGTTCAGTAATTCTCTGCGCCGCCGCGCCGGCGCGCCCGTGCCGGCAGGGAGGCCCGCCCATGACCGAGACCGCCCACCACCCCATGCTCGCGGAGGACCGCGTGGCACGGTGGCTCGGCGTCACCCTCGAGGCCGCCGAGAAGGACCACGCGCGCATCCGGATGACGCTCACCGAGGACCAGCACAACGGCTTCGGCCTGGCCCACGGCGGCGCCGTCTTCGCGTTCGCGGACACGTGCTTCGCGCTGACCTGCAACGACCCCGCCTCGGACGGCTCCACCCTCACCGTGGCCTCCGGCGTGGACGTCAACTTCCTCGCGGCCACCCGCGCCGGGCAGACCCTCGTCGCGGAGGGCCGCCTGGTCGCCGCCGCGGGCCGCTCGGCCGTCTACGACATCACCGTCACCACCGACGACGGCACCCCGGTGGCCGCCTTCCGCGGCCGCTCCCGCACCATCCCCGCCCCCGGACGCTGACCGGCGGGCGCACCCGCCGGTGCGCCGCCGTCGTCGACCGCCGCCCGACCCCGCATCCCCAGGAGGACGCCATGCTCGAGGCCTCGATCCCCAACCCGTACACGCCGGCACCCCTGCCCGCCCCCGCCGACCGCGGGGCCCCGGACCCCGAGGAGACGATGAGCCGGGACCAGATCGAGGCGCTTCAGTTCGAACCCCTCCGCTGGACCCTGCACCACGCCTACGAGAACGTGCCCGCGTATCGGGAGCACTTCGACGCGCACGGCGTCCACCCCTCGGACTTCACGGAGCTCGGGGACCTCGCCAAGTTCCCGTACACGGACAAGGAGTTCCTGCGGAAGAGCTACCCGTTCGGCGCGTTCGCCGCCACGGGCCCCGAGCTGCGCCGCATCCACGCCTCCTCCGGCACCACCGGCCAGCCCACCGTGGTCGGCTACACCGACGACGACCTGGCCACGTGGACCACCCTCGTCGCCCGCTGCTTCCGCGCCGGCGGCATCCGCCCCGGTGACCGCGTGCACAACGCGTACGGCTACGGCCTGTTCACCGGCGGCCTCGGCGCCCACTACGGCGCCGAGCGCGTCGGGGCGGCCGTGATCCCGATGTCCGGCGGGCAGACGGAGAAGCAGGTGCAGCTGATCACCGACTTCCAACCGCGCGCCATCCTCTCCACGCCCACCTACCTGCTGACCATCGCGGACGGCTTCAAGAAGCTCGGGCTGGACCCCCGCGAGTCCTCCCTCGAGGTCGCGATCCTCGGCGCGGAGCCGTGGACCGAGGAGATGCGCCGCGAGATCGAGCAGACCTTCGACCTCGACGCCCTGGACATCTACGGCCTCTCCGAGGTCATGGGCCCGGGCGTGGCCGGCGAGTCCGCGGCCACCAAGGACGGCTCCCACATCTGGGAGGACCACTTCCGCCCCGAGATCATCGACCCGCTCACGGACGAGGTCCTCGAGACCGGCCGCCACGGCGAGCTCGTCTTCACCTCGCTCACCAAGCAGGCGCTGCCGATCATCCGGTACCGCACCCACGACCTCACCCGCCTGCTGCCGGGCACCACACACCCGGGCCACCGCCGCATGGGACGCATCACCGGCCGCTCGGACGACATGATCATCCTGCGCGGCGTGAACCTGTTCCCGTCGCAGATCGAGGAGCTGGCCCTCAAGGAGCCGGCCCTGTCGCCGCACTTCACCCTCGAGATCACCCGTCCGGACCGCATGGACCAGATGGCCGTGAACATCGAGCGCCGCGATCATGCGACCCTCGAGGAGGCCCAGGCCTGCGCCGCGCACCTGCGCATGGAGATCAAGACGAAGATCGGCTCCTCATGCGTGATCAACGTGGTGGAGCCGGAGTCCCTGGCCCGCTCCTCCGGCAAGCTCAAGCGGATCTACGACCTGCGCGACCTGGCCTGATCCCGTCCCCGCGGCCGATCCCGACGCCGGCGTGCCCGGTAGAGTGGACCGGTGCGCCGTCGTCGTCGGCGTCCGCCCGCCCCCGAAGGAGCCCCGTGCCCCAGAGCAGCCCCACCCCGCGCCGCGGCCGGCCCGGCTATGACCGGCAGACGCTGCTGGCCGAGTGCGTCGAGCTCTTCAACCGGCACGGCTACGAGGCGACGTCCATGGGCATGCTCGCCGCCCACCTGGGCATCTCCAAGTCCGCGATCTACCACCACGTGGAGTCCAAGGAGGCGATCCTCGACCACGCGGTGACGGAGGCGCTCGACGCCCTCGAGGCGTGCCTGGACGATGTGGTGGCCAGCGGGGCCGACGCCGGCGCGCAGGTCGAGGCGGCCATCCGCGGCACGCTCGGGGTGCTGGCGGAGAAGCAGCCCGAGGTGACCCTGCTGCTGCGCCTGCGCGGGAACTCGGCGGTCGAGGTGGCCGCCGTCGAGCGTCGTCGTGAGATCACCCGGCGCTTCGGTGACCTGCTCGAGGCCGCCCAGGCCGTGGGTGCGGTGCGCTCCGACGTGACCCCGCGCAACCTCGCCCGCCTGGCGCTCGGCATGATCAACTCGATCGTCGACTGGTACCGGCCGGATCGCGGCGTCCCCGGCCAGCAGGGGCCGGGCCAGATGATCGACGCCGTCACGGGCGTGGTGCTCGGGGGTCTGCGGGGCTGAGGGCCCTCCGTCCTCAGCCCTCGCCGTCGAGCGCGGCGAGCACGTCGGCCACGATCGAGGCCGCACGGTCCTCGGCGTCCGGGGGCACCCCGCCGTCCGCGTCGGCCTGGGCCACGGCCACGGTGCGGGCGCCGTCCTGCACGGCCGTCAGATGCGAGTAGACGGACCCCCCGGGGGCCGGGAGCGCCGTGTACGCGGTGCCGCCCTCGTGCTCGGTCCGCGTCACCCTCTCCACGCCGAGCCCGGCCAGGTCCACCCCGGTGCAGGCCTGCGCCGCCGCCCGGGCGTCCTCCAGGGCGGCGCGGGCGGCCTCCTCCGTGGGGTACACGGTGACGCGCACACCGAGCGGAGTGACCTCGGCGTCGGGGGACGCCGTGAAGGAGGGCGCCGGCGTCGTGGTGGGCCCGCCGCCGGTCGTGGCGGCCGTCTCCGGTTGGGCTGTGAGCCCCAGGTCCGCCGCCCCGGCCTCGGCGTCCCGCTCCAGGTCGGAGCGTGTGGCGTCCAGGCAGGCCTGCTGTTCCGCGCTGCGGGTGGAAGCCGGGCTCGCGCCGGCGTCGACCGCCTGCTCCAGTCCGTCGGCCCGCTGGCGCAGCTCCGTCTGCCGCTCCAGCGGCGAGGCGGCGCTCAGCCCCACCTCGGACCCCGGCCCCGCGGCCCGCTGCACGGCGGCCTGCACCGCCAGGGTCCGCTGCCCGTCCAGCGCGGGGGGCATCTCGAGGGACAGGCTGCTGGAGGCGGAGGCGCTGGCCGTGCTCTCCGCCGCGCCCGTGCTCTCCGTGGAGCTGCTGGCCGCGGGCGACGTGGACGCGGACGAGGCCGCCGTCGTCGCGGACGACGCCGACGACGGGGCGGAGGAGGAGGGCTCTGCGCCGCCGCCGCCCGCGCATCCGGTGAGGGCGAGTGCGCCCACGGCGAGGGCGCCGAGCAGGGGGAGTCGGGGGGTCGTCATGGCCCGACTCTACGTGCGCTGTGACGGATGCCACAAGGAAGCGGCGGGGGCATGCGTCGGGGCCGCCCGATGCGTGGTGCGCACCGGACGGCCCCTGATCCGTCAGTCGAGGAGGTCAGCCGAGCGGGGTGTCCTTGTCGCCCAGGTTCCAGTCCTCCACCGGGCCGAGGTTCTCCCCGTCCGGCCCGTAGCGGTAGAAGCCCTGGCCGTCGGCCACGCCGCTGTGGCCCTCGGCGATGCTCTTCTCGAGCAGCTCAGCGAAGCCGAGCTGCCAGTCGACGCCCGTGTTGCGGGAGACGTTGGCGGCCACGTGGAAGCCCACGATGTCATAGGTCTGGAACGGGCCGCGCTCGTTGCCGGTGGCCACGCGCCAGGTGCGGTCGATGTCCGCCGGGTTGCCCACTCCGTGCATGTACAGCTTGGAGCCGGCCTGGAGCCACGGGATGAGCAGGGAGTTGAGGAAGTAGCCCGGGATCTCCTTGCGCACGTGCACGGGGACCATGCCGGTCTCCTCGGCGAACTGCAGGGCTCCGGCGACGGCCTCCGGCGAGGTCTTGGGGGTGCCCATGACCTCGGCGGTGTTCTGCGCCCAGATGCGGTTGGCGTAGTGCAGGGCCAGGAAGCGCTCCGGATGGCCGCTGGCGTCGGCGAAGTCCGAGGGCAGCAGGGAGGAGGTGTTCGTGGCGAACAGGGTCGTGGCGGGGGCGAGCTCGCCCACCTGGGCCCACACCTTGCGCTTGAGCTCCAGGTTCTCCGGGACGGCCTCGACCACGATGTCCGCATCCGCCAGGGCCTCGCCGAGGTCCGAGGTCGGCGTGATGCGGGCGATGGCCTCGTCGAAGCGCTGCGGGTCGTAGCCCTCCCCGAGGTCTGCCTCGTAGCCCTGGCGGATCCACGCCCAGCGGCGCTCGATCCCCTCGAGGGCGGCGGGGACGGCGTCGTAGGCCATCACCTTCTTGCCGTGGTACGCCGCCTGCATGATGATCTGCGAACCCAGCACACCGGTGCCCAGCACGGCGACCTGATCGAAACGGGTGAACTCGGACATGTATGTCGACCTTCTTCTCTCGCGGTCCGAATGGGACGCCCAGGTGAACGTCCCGGGCACGCTCCTTGTTCCCGGGGACGACGACGGGCCACCCGGTGCGCGGCGGGCGCACGGGACGGCCCGTCGGGGCGGGGAGGCTCAGCCCTGGGAGGTCTCGGACGGGGCCATCGGCCAGGTCTTGGCCACGAGCGTCAGCACGTCGTACTGGGCGCAGAGCTCGTCCTTCTGGTTGTGGATCCGGCAGTCCCAGGCCACCTCGCCGTACTCGTCGCTCACGCGCGGGGTGATGCGCTTGGCCGTCAGGGTCACGCGGATGGCGTCGTCGTAGGTCACCGGCGTGATGAAGCGCAGGTTCTCCAGGCCGTAGTTGGCCAGCACCGGGCCCGGATCCGGGGCCACGAACAGCCCCGCGGCCCACGAGACCAGCAGGTAGCCGTGGGCCACCCGGCGCGGGAAGAACGGGTTGGCCATGGCGGCCTCCTCGTCCGTGTGGGCGTAGAACCTGTCCCCGGTCTCCTCCGCGAAGGCGGTGATGTCCTCCAGGGTGACGGTGCGCAGGCCGGAGGCGAACTGGTCGCCCACCGTCAGCTCGGCCAGGGACTTGTAGAACGGGTGCACGGCGGTGCCGGCCTCCACGTCCTCGCGCGTCACCGTGTGGGCCGCGGCGCCCTGATGCCACACGCCGGTGATGGCCGTGAGCATGTCCGGGGAGCCCTGGATCGCCGTGCGCTGCATGTAGTGCTTCACGGCGCGGACCCCGCCGAGCTCCTCGCCGCCGCCGGCGCGGCCGGGGCCGCCGTGGATCAGCACCGGCACGGGGGCGCCGTGACCGGTGGTGGTCGTGGCGGTCTGGCGGTTCAGGACGTGCACGCGGCCGTGGTGGGCGCCGATCCCGGCGGTGAACGCGCGGGCGGTCTCACCGTCGTTCGTGGCGACCGTGGCCACGAGCGATCCCGACCCCAGGGCGGCCAGGGCCACGGCGTCGGCCACGTCCGTGTAGCCGATCACCGAGGTGACCGGGCCGAACGCCTCGACGCTGTGCACCTCGGGGGTGCGCGCGTCCTCGAAGGTGAGCACCGTGGGGGCGAAGAACGCGCCGGACTCGGCGTCGGCGTCGCCGGTCGAGCCCTCGGGGCCGCCGAGGCGGACCTGACCGCCGGCGTCGACCAGGCGCTGCACCGCGCCGCGGACCTCGCTCTGCTGCTCCTTCGAGGCCAGGGCGCCCATGGTGGTGCCCTCGACGCGCGGGTCGCCCAGGACGACCTTCGCGGCCAGGCGCTCGGTGAGGGCGGCGGTCACGGCCTCGACCCGATCCTGCGGGACGATCACCCGGCGGATGGCCGTGCACTTCTGGCCGGCCTTGACCGTCATCTCCTGGAAGACGACCTTCACGAACGCCTCGAACTCGGGGGTGCCGGGGGCGGCGTCGGGGCCGAGGATGGCGGCGTTGAGGGAGTCGGTCTCCGCGGTGAAGCGGACGCCGCCCTCCTGCACGTTCGGGTGCTTCTTCAGGGTGGCCGCGGTGGCGGCGGAGCCGGTGAACGCGACGTGGTCGCGGTAGTCCAGGTGGTCCAGCAGGTCGCGGGCGGAACCGGAGATCAGCTGGATCGAGCCCTCGGGCAGCACGCCGGACTCGAGCATCAGCTCGACGCACTTCTGCGTGACGTAGCCGGTGGGGGTGGCCGGCTTGACCACGGTGGGCACGCCCGCGACGAAGGCCGGGGCGAACTTCTCGAGCATGCCCCACACGGGGAAGTTGAAGGCGTTGATCTGCACGGCCACGCCCGGGATGCGCTGGTAGATGTGCTCGCCGATGAAGGAGCCGTCGCGGGAGAGGGGCTCCACGTCGCCGTCGATGATCACGGTGGAATTCGGCAGCTCGCGGCGGCCCTTGCCGGAGAACGTGAAGAGGGTGCCGATGCCGCCGTCGACGTCGAAGGCGTGGTCGCGCTGCGTGGCGCCGGTGGCGAAGGAGACGTCGTAGAGCTCCTGGACGCGGGAGTTCAGAAAGAGCGCGAGCTCCTTGAGCTTGAGGGCGCGCTCGTGGATGGTCAGCGCGCCCAGGGCCTGCTGGCCGACGGTGCGGGCGTGCTCGATGGCGGCGGCCGTGTCGAGGCCGTCGGTGGAGACGCCGGTCAGGCGCGCGCCGGTGTTCGCGTCCCTCACGTCGGTGACCTTGGACGGGTGCGACGGCGTCCACCAGCTGCCGGCGACGTAGCTGGGGAGGATCTCCGGGAGGGAGGGGGCGGTGACGGTCACGGGGGCTCCTGGTGTCGGGGGCGCGGACGAGTCCCGACCGATCGGTCGGTTATTGGTCCTCACCCTAGCCGAGACGTGCATCACGCGGGAGGGGGAGCCGGGCGGGTGACGCCGTCGTCGTGGGGAGGGCCTGGCGGCGCCGCCCGTGGCGCCGAAGCCCGCAGACGCGCCGCTACGGCCAGGACGTAGCGGCGTGTCTGCGGGCCTCGGTGGGGCGTCGTCCACAGATCCCGGCGGACGACGACGGCGGCGCGCCCGGATCGGGCACGCTCGGCCCATGCCCCGCTCGCCCGCGCCCCTGCCTCCGATGCGCTGCGGACTGGACGGCCTCCTCCGCGCTCCGACGGTGTTCTCGACCCCGGCCGCGCGCGAGGCGGGCGTGAGCGCGGCCCGGCTGCGGCGCGGGGACGTGGTCTCCCTCGGCTGGGGGCTCTGGGGCCTGCGCGGCGTCGCACCGGACCCCATGGATCATGTGCGGGCACTGCAGGATCTGCACCCCGAGGGCGTGTTCAGCCACGTCACGGCCGCCCGGGTGCTCGGCCTGTGGTTGACCGGGCCGCTCGCCGCCGACCGGTCCGTGCACATCGCGACCCCGCGCGGCCACGGCACCGCGTCGAGCCGGGCCGGGATCCGCTCACACCGCCTCCGCGCCGACGCACCGGTGCGGATCGTGGACGGGGTGCGTGTGACCGCACCGGGGTGGACCTTCGTGGACCTCGCCGCGCACGCCGGGCCGCTCGAGCATCTCGTCGCGCTGGGGGACAGCATGGTTCGGACCGCCCCGACGGAGGCCCGCCGCCGTCGGCTGCCTCCCGGGGTGACGGACGTGGCCGAGCTGCGCGCCGCCGTCGAGGAACGCGGACGGGTGCGCGGGATCCGTGCGGCCCGGGAGGCGCTGGAGCTCGTGCGCCCCGGGGCCGACTCGCCGCAGGAGAGCCGGCTGCGGGCGCGGCTCGTCCTGGACGGCGTCCCCGAGCCCGCAGTGAACCCGTGCATCCGCCTCGCCACGGGACAGCGGCTCCGCGTGGATCTGGTGTGGGCGGAGGCCAAGGTGGCGGTCGAGTACGACGGCGATCAGCACCGCACGGATCGCCGGCAGTGGCGTGAGGACCGCGAGCGGGACGCGGCCCTGCGCGCGGAGGGGTGGGAGGTGATCCGGGTGACCGCCGACGTGTTCCGGCCGGGGCACTGGGAGCTCTTCGTACGGCAGCTGCGGGGCCTGGTGGCCGCGCGGACCCCGCCGGGCCGAGTGCCGCCGTCGTGGATCTGACCCGCCCAGGCCCGCAGACGCGCCGCTACGGCCAGGACGTGGCGGCGTGTCTGCGGGCCTCGACGAGAGGGGCGGGAGCCTCGGGCCGGCGTCGGCCCCTGCCCCTCGTCTCCGGACCGGCGTAGAATCGAGCACCGGTCCCCTCGGACCCGCCCCACCCCCTCATCCGGAGAGTTCTGCCGCATGCTGCGCACCATGTTCCACGCCAAGATCCACCGGGCCACCGTGACCCAGGCGGACCTGCACTACGTGGGCTCCGTGACCGTGGACCAGGACCTGCTGGACGCCGCGGACATCCTCCCGGGCGAGCTCGTGTCCATCGTGGACGTCACGAACGGCGCGCGACTGGAGACCTACACCATCGCGGGCGAGCGGGGCTCCGGCGTGCTCGGCATCAACGGCGCCGCCGCCCACCTGGTGCATCCGGGGGACATCGTCATCCTCATCGCCTACGGGCAGATGGACGACGACGAGGCTCGCAACTTCCAGCCCAAGGTCGTCCACGTGGACGCGGACAACAGGATCGTCGAGCTCGGCGTCGACCCCGCCGACGGCCTCCTCGACGGCGTCGCCCGCCCGCCGCTGTCCCGCGAGTGGAACGAGGCCCAGGCCGAGGTCTGAGCCGGCCCGAGCGCGCCGGGCCGTCATGGACGAGTCGTTCGAGCAGGATCAGCGGTCGGCACGGCCTTGGCCCCGAGCGCCCGACGCGCGGAGTGCATCGCGGCCGCGTGGCTGAGGCCCATCGCGGCGCGGGCGCCCGGCACGCGGGCCACGGCGCGCATCCACGACGAGGTCAGCACCACCTCCTGCTCCCACACCACGATGCAGTGCGTCGCGTGTCCGGCCGGGGCGCCGTCGTCGTGGACGGTGACCCGCACGGTGCCCGTCAGATCCCCGCTCAGGTGCGCGACCAGAAGGCCGCGGGCGCGGTCGTCGATGAGACGTTCCATCGTCAGACGCACCGGCACGAACCCGCGCAGCCGGACCGCGGCGCGGTCGGGGCCCAGGCGATGGGCGCGCGGGACGGCCGGCCACCAGCGTGGGTAGCCGGCCGGGTCGGCGAGCAGGGCCAGCACGGACCGGGCGTCCGCGGGGACGGCCCAGCGGTGGGTGAAGCGGAAGGGGCGGTCGACCGACATCAGACCCGGCCGAAGATCTCGGGGTCCACGGGGCGCCGGGTGCGGGGGAGCCAGAGCCGCTGGTCCAGGTGATGGCCGGGCGTGTTCGCCACGGGCAGGGCCGTGCGCAGCAGCGTGGGCTCGTCCATGCCCGCCACGTTAGCCGCGCCCGCCCCGCCCCCGCACTTTCGAACGTGATATCGGGGGAATGGGCGCTTTCGAACGGGAGATAGGGCCTATCTCACGTTCGAAAGCGCCTGCCCCGGGGGCTCAGCGGTAGTCGAAGAAGCCCTTGCCGGACTTCCGGCCGAGCTCGCCGCGGGCCACCATGTCCCGCATGAGCTGCGGCGGGGCGAAGCGCTCACCCAGCTGGGACTCGAGGTACTCCGCGATGCCCAGGCGCACGTCCAGGCCCACGATGTCGGTCAGCGCCAGCGGGCCGACCGGGAACTTGTAGCCCAGCACCATGGCGGCGTCGATGTCCTCGGGGGAGGCTACGCCCTCCTCGACCATGCGGATGGCCTCGAGCGCGATCGCCACGCCCAGGCGCGACGAGGCGAAGCCCGGTGCGTCCTTGACGACGACGGGGGTCTTGCCGAGCCCGCGGACCCACTCGGTGGACAGGGCCTGGAGCTCCGCACCGGTCTGCTCGCCGATCACGACCTCCACGAGCTTCGAGGCGGGCACCGGGTTGAAGTAGTGCAGGCCGCAGAAGCGCTCGGGACGCTGCAGGTGCGAGGCGATCTCGTCGATGGACAGGGAGGAGGTGTTGCTGGCCAGCCAGGCGTCCTCGCGCAGGTGGGCCTCGACGTCGGTGAGCGCCTCGATCTTCACCTGCATGTCCTCGAACACGGCCTCGACCACGAGGTCGCAGCGGGCGAAGTCGGCGCGGTCCACGGAGACGGTCAGGCGCTGCGCCCACTCGTCCAGGTCGCCGTCGATCTTGCCGCGCTCGAGGGAGGCGGCCAGGTCGGCCTCGATGCGCTCCTTGGCGGCCTGGGCCGACTGCGGGTCGCGCTCGACGACGACCACCTCGGACGAGCCGGAGACGAGGAATGCGTGGGCGATGCCGCCGCCCATCCGGCCGCCGCCGAGGACGCCGACGACGGCGGGCACGGAGGACGGAGCGGTGTCAGGGGTGTGCTGCTGATCGGTCATGTCAGTCCTCACTTCTTCTTGCGGTCCAGGAACGCCTGCATGCGCTCGAACTTGGCCTCGGACTCGAACAGGATGGCCTGCGCGATCTCGTCCACGTGGGGGTGGGCCTCGCGAGGGAGGTGGAAGACGCGCTTGGACAGCCGCACCGCCAGCGGGTCCTGCTGCGCGATGCGGTCGGCGAGGGCGTCGGCGGCGTCGAGGAGGGCGTCCGGCTCGTGCAGCTCGGTGACGAGCTTGAGCTCGAGGGCCTCCTGCGCGTCCAGGAGCCGTCCGGCGAGCAGCAGCTCGAGGGCCACCGGCTCACCCACCAGCTCCTTGAGCCGCCACTGGGCGCCCGCAGCGGCCGTGATCCCCAGACTCGTCTCGGGCTGGCCCATCTTCAGCGCCGGGGTGGCGATGCGGAAGTCGGCCGCGTAGGCCAGTTCCGCGCCGCCGCCGAGGGCGAAGCCGTCGATCGCCGCGATCACGGGCATGGGCAGCCGGTGGATGCGGTCGAAGACCTGCGAGTTCACACCGCGCAGGGCGTCGTCGCGGCGGCGCTCGCGCAGCTGTCCGATGTCCGCGCCGGAGGCGAAGATGCCGGAGAACGTCCCCGGCTCGCGCTTCGACTCCACCTGTGTGCCCGAGATGATCAGGATCTTCGGCTCGCGTTCGAGGTGGGCGCAGAGTTCGTGGAACTCGTCGACCATGGTCTGGTCGATCGCGTTGCGCACGCCCGGGCGGTCCATGCGCGCGTGGACGCGGTCCTCACGCTCCTCGACGCGCAGTGCCGTGAAGTGGCTGAAGCCGGTCATCTGCTCAGACCCTCTCGACGAGCATCGCGGAGCCCTGGCCCACGCCCACGCACATCGTGGCCAGGCCCCTGTCCGCGCCCTCACGCTCCATCCGACCGAGCAGCGTGACCACGAGACGCGACCCCGAGGAGCCCAGCGGATGGCCCAGGGCGATCGCGCCGCCGTCGGCGTTGACGGTCTCCGGGTCCAGACCGAGGCGCCGCATCGAGGCCAGGGACTGGGTGGCGAAGGCCTCGTTGAGCTCGACGGCGCCCAGGTCCGCCACGGACCAGCGGGAGCGCTCGAGGGCCTTCTCGGTGGCCGGGACGGGGCCCAGACCCATGATCTCGGGGGCCAGGCCCGCCGAGGTGGACTCCACGACGCGGGCCCGCGGGGTCAGGCCGTACTTCTGCGCGGCCCGCTCGGAGACGACGAGGATCGACGAGGCGCCGTCGTTGAGGGAGGAGGAGTTGCCGGCGGTGACCACGCCGTCCTTCTTGATGATCGGGCGCAGGCCGGCGAGCACCCCGGGGGTGGAGCCGGGGCGGGGGCCCTCGTCCGTGTCCACGATCGTCTCGGCGCCCTTGCGGCCCGTGACGACGACGGGCACGATCTCGTCCTCGAAGCGGCCGGCCTCGATGGCGGCCAGCGCACGCGCATGCGAGCGGGCGGCGAAGGCGTCGGCGTCCTCGCGGGTGATGCCGTCCACCTCGCCGACCTCCTCGGCGGTCTCCGGCATGGAGAAGGTGAACTTCTCCCCGAACTCGCCGTCCGCGAAGCGCGGGTTCACGAAGCGCCAGCCGATCGCGGTGTCGAAGGCCGCACCGGGCTTGGCGAACGCCGTCGTCGGCTTCTCCATCACCCAGGGGGCGCGGGACATCGACTCCACGCCGCCGGCCACGACGACGTCGGCCATCCCGGAGCGCACCATCGCGGTGGCGATGCCGATCGCGGACATGCCCGAAGCGCAGAGACGGTTCACGGTGATGCCCGGGACGGTGTCCGGGAAGCCGGCCAGCAGCCAGGCCATGCGGGCGACGTTGCGGTTCTCCTCGCCCGCGCCGTTGGCGTTGCCGAGGATGACCTCATCCACGACCGACGGGTCGATGCCGGCGTCCTCGACCACGGCCTTGACGGTCAGGGCGGCGAGGTCGTCGGGGCGGACGGAGGAGAGGGCGCCGCCGTACTTGCCGACGGGCGTGCGGCGACCGCCGACGAGCAGGGCTTGGGACTGTGCGGACATGGAGACTCCTTGAGTGACCGACGACGGGGCGGGCGCGGCGAATTACCGACCGTGCGTTCAGGTTCAGTATTCCGGGCCGGTGTGACGGGGGTCAACTGCGGGGCGGGTGTGACGGGACAGGGACGAGCCCGCGCGGAGGCCCGCAGACGCGCCGTTACGTCCCCGAGGTAGCGGCGTGTCTGCGGGCCTCGGCGCCGGTCCGGTCGCCCACGACGACGGCGCGCCCTTCCGGAGGAGGACCCGCCGTCGTCGTGGGGTGGGGACGGGCGGAGCCCGTCAGACGGGCCGGATCAGGCCGGGACCACCGGGTGGGAGCGGGTGGCGACGACCTGCTCGTCGTGCAGCTCGCGGTCCTGGATGCCCTTGGGGACGAACAGGACAGCGATGAGCGAGATCGCGGAGATCACGATGATGTACCAGGCCACGTTCTCCCAGCCGGTCTTCACGAGCTGGTCGGCGAGCAGCGGGGCGAAGGCGCCGCCGATGATGGTGCCGAGCGCGTAGCCGATGGAGACGCCGGAGAAGCGGACGCGGGCCGGGAACATCTCGGCGTACATCGCCGACTGCGGGCCGTAGGACGGACCCAGGCCCAGGGTCAGGACGAACAGGCCCAGCGAGAACAGCGGCAGAGACGCGGTGTTGAGCAGCCCGAACAGCGGGAAGGCCCAGATGATCAAGAAGCCGTAGCCGAGGACGAAGGTCAGCTTGCGGCCGATCTTGTCCGAGACCCAGCCGCCGAGCAGGGTGAAGATGAACCAGCCGACGCCACCGACGAGGCTCGCGATGAGCACCTCGGAGGAGGTCATGCCCAGACCCTTCGGACCGCCGTACTTCGAGAACCACGCGATGAGCAGGTAGCCGACGCCGTTGTTCGCGGCGAAGATCACGGCGGCGAGGATGACCTCCTTGGTGTGGTGCCGGAAGAGCTCGCCCAGCGGGGCGGACTCGTCTACCTTGAGCTGCTGCATCTCCTTGAAGACCGGGGACTCCTCCACGGCCTTGCGGATCAGGTAGCCGACCACGATCAGGATCACGGAGATCAGGAACGGGATGCGCCAGCCCCAGGTGAGGAACTGCTCCTCGGACATGGTGGAGCGCACGATGAACAGCACGCCGGTGGCCAGGATCATGCCCAGCGGCACGCCGATCTGCGGGGCGGAGCCGAACAGGCCGCGCTTGCCGTGGGGGGCGTGCTCCACGGACAGCAGCGCCGCGCCGCCCCACTCGCCGCCCGCGGACAGGCCCTGCAGCAGGCGCAGCGCCACCAGCAGGATCGGGGCCCACACGCCGATCTGGGCGTAGGTGGGCAGCAGGCCGATGAGGGTGGTGGCCAGGCCCATGCCGATCAGCGTGAGGGACAGGACGAACTTGCGGCCGAAGCGGTCGCCGAGGTGGCCGGCGATGATCGCGCCGAGCGGGCGGATGAGGAAGGAGATGCCGAGGGTGGCCCACGCGGCGATCTGGGAGCCGTTCTCGCCCATCGGCTGGAAGAAGAGGGCGGCGAAGACGAGTGCGGTGGCCTGGGCGAAGATGAAGAAGTCGTACCACTCGATGGTGGTGCCGACGACGGTGCCGGCGATGACCTTGCGCTCCTCGCGGCGATCGCGCCCGGGGGCGGGCGCCGCGGGGGATGCGACGGTGTGGCTCATGGGTGCTCCTGGGATGCGGGGCGGCGGCCGGCCGTGAGACGGCGGCGGGACGGTGTGGTGCCCGACCGATCGGTCGGGAAGTGACACCCGTCACCGTATACGATCCTCTGTGACTCACGCCACGATCCGGGCTGATGACGGGAATGTGACGCGGCCGGGCCGGGACGACGACGGCGCCGCGCCCCTCGCGTGAAGGGTGCGGCGCCGTCGTCGGTGGCGGGGTGCGGCGGCTCAGCCGCGGCCGGTGAACTCTGGCTTCCGCTTCTCCTGGAAGGCCTGGAAGCCCTCGGCGTAGTCGGCGGTGCCGCAGAGCTCGCCCTGGGCGATGTTCTCCGCGTCGAGGGACTCCCACAGGCCCACGCGGTGGTCACGGACCTGGGCCACGAGTTCCTTCGACGCGCGGAACGCGAGGGTCGCGCCGGAGGCCACCTGGGCGACCTTCGCGCGGGTGAACTCGAGCAGCTCGTCCGCGGGCAGGGCCCGGGAGAACAGCCCGGCCTGGACGGCCTCGGCGCCCGAGAGGAGCTCGGCCGTGTAGATCAGGTCCAGGGTGCGGTGCGCGCCCAGGCGCTCGGTGAACAGCCAGTGGCCGCCCGAGTCCAGGGTGGCCCCGAGGTTCGCGAACGGCGAGCCGATCTTCGCGTCCTCGGCCACGTACACCACGTCCGTGGCGATCGCGAGGCCGAGGCCCACGCCCAGGCAGGCGCCCTGCACCGCGGCGAAGGTGGGCACCGGGATCTCGGACATGGCCCGCAGCACCGGGGTGACCCTGTCCCGCAGGTAGGCGGTGGCGTCGTCCTCGGCCGGGACCACGGCGGAGATGTCGCGGCCCGCGCAGAAGCCGCGGCCCTCGCCGCGCAGCAGCACGGCCCGGACCTCGCCGGACTCGACGCCGGCGGCGGCCCGCTCGTAGGCGGCCTGGAGTTCGGCCAGCGCGGCCTCGTCCAGGGCGTTCATCCTCTGGGGGGCGTCCAGCACGATCTCGGCGACGCCGTTCTCGACGGTGATCTCGATCATCGGGGGCTCCTTCGGTCTCGTGGGCGGGCGCTCAGGCGTCGAAGTCCAGCGTGATCGAGTCGGAGGTCGGGCGGGTCTGGCACGTGAGCACGTAGCCCTTCTCCACCTCGTCCTTCTCGAGCGCGTAGTTCTCGTCCATCTCGTACGCGCCGTCGACGACCTTGGCGCGGCAGGTGCCGCACACGCCGCCGGCGCAGGCGAAGGGCACGTCCGAGCGGACGCGCAGCGCGGCGTTGAGGACGGTCTCGTGGGCAGACGTGGGGGACTCGACCTTGGCGGTGAGGCCGTCGAGGTTGAACTCGATGGTCACGTTGTCGCCCTGCGGGTCCACCTCCACCACGCGGCCGGAGTGGCCCTGCGGGTTCTCCGGGCGGCCGGTGGTGAACAGCTCGAAGCGCACGTCGTCCTCGGACACGCCGCGGGCGGCGAGCGTCTCACGGGTGAGCTGCACGAGCTCGAACGGGCCGCAGAGGAACCACTCGTCGGTGCCCTGCACGTCGATCACGCGGTCCAGGAGGGTGGTGAGCTTGTCCTCGTCGATGCGACCGGAGAGCAGCGGGGACACGCGCTGCTCGCGGGAGAGCACGTGGTGCACCGTGAACCGGGCCGGGTACTTGTCCTTGAGGTCGCCGATCTCCTCGGCGAACATCACGTCCATGGCGGAGCGGTTCGCGTAGACCAGGTCGAAGCGCGAGGTCTCGGAGGCCGCGAGCACGGCCTTGGCGATCGCCATGATCGGGGTGATGCCCGAGCCGGCCGCGAACGCCACCAGGTGCGTGTCCTTCTTCTCCGCGACCTTCTCCGCCGCCACCCTCTGGGCGTCGTTGAGGGAGGTGACGTGCGTGCGGGACGTGAACGCACCCTGCGGGTTCATCACGTCGATCCTCTCGCCGACCTCGAGGCTCTCGTTGGCCCATGTGGAGAACCTGCCGCCGATGTCCTTCTTCACGGCCACGCGGATCTCGCCGCGCTTCGGGACGGCGCAGATCGAGTAGGAGCGGCGCACCTCGGCGCCGTCGAGCTCCTTGCGCAGGGCCACGTACTGACCCGGCACGTAGTCGTAGTCGTCGGCGAGCTCCTCGGGCACCGCGAAGGTGACCTCCACGGAGTCGTCGGTCAGGCGGCGCAGCTCGGACACCTCGAGGGTGTTGAACGTGGCGCGGCGCTTGCCGGTGGTGGGGGCGTCGGTGGTCTCGGTCATCAGTGCACCTTGAAGTAGTCGAAGGGCTCGAGGCACTCCCGGCAGGTGTAGAGGGCCTTGCAGGAGGTGGAGCCGAAGCGGGTGATCTCGCGGGTGTTCAGGGAGTGGCAGCGCGGGCACTTCACGGCCATGCCGATCCTGATCGGGCCGTCCGTGGTGCGCGCGACGGGCGGGGCGATGCCGTACTCGTTGAGCTTGGCCTTGCCCTCGTCCGTCATCCAGTCCGTGGTCCACGCCGGCTGGAGCACCAGGCGCACCTCGGCGTCGGGGAATCCGGCGCGCCCGAGCGCGCGGGTGACGTCCGTGGTGATGGTGTCCATGGCGGGGCAGCCGGAATAGGTGGGCGTGATGACGACGACGGCCCTCTCGCCCTCGACCCGTGCCTCCCGGAGGATCCCGAGGTCCGCGATGGACAGCACGGGGATCTCCGGGTCGTGCACGGTGGAGGCCGCATCCCAGACCCGCGCGTCGGCGGGATCGGCGGGGCGCAGCTCGCTGGCGGTGGTCACCAGGTCGCTCCCGGGTGACGGCGCGCCAGGGACTGCATCTCCGCGAGGATGTACCCGCGGTACTCGCTCATGGCGCCGGAGCGGTCGCCGCCGCGGGCGGTGCCCGTCGTCGGCACGGTCAGGCCGGCCTCCTCGATGGCCGCGCGGATGCGGGTCATCGTGGGCTCCTCCAGCGACGACGGCAGCACGGCGACGCCCTGCTCGGCGAGGGCGCGGACGACGTCGTCGTCGTGGAAGAGCTCGGCCACGTAGGGCCACAGCTCGTCCAGGCCGCGCTGCATGCGGCGCTTCGACTCCTCGGTGCCCAGGCCCAGGCGCTGCAGCCACAGGGCGGCGTGGTCCTGGTGGTACAGGACCTCCTTGAGGGCCTTGTCCGCGATGGCGGCGAGCGTGGGGTCCGTGGACTCGCGCAGGCGGGTGTACAGCTCGTACGAGTAGTACGAGTAGTACAGCTGGCGGGCGATGGTCTTGGCGAAGTCGCCGTTCTCGGCCTCCACGAGGCGGACGGAGCGGAACTCCTCCTCGTCGCGGAAGTACGCGAGCTCGTCCTCGGTCCTGCCCCACGCGGTGCCGGCGTAGGAGAGGAGGAAGCGGGCGTGGCCCACGAGGTCCAGGGCGATGTTGCCCAGGGCGATGTCCTCCTCGAGCTCCGGGGCGCGCGAGATCCACCAGGACAGGCGCTGGCCGAGCATCAGGGCGTCGTCACCGAGGGCGAGGGCGTAGCGGGCGACGTCGTCGCTCGCCTTCTGCTCGCCGGCCGCGATCTCCTCGGCGGTGATGGCCACACCCGCGGAGTGCCTCGTGGCGGAGTCGTTGGTCGCGAAGCTCACAGGTGCGGCACCCCCTCGGACTGCTGGTAGTAGGTGGCGTGACGGTAGGACTTGCCCTGCGCGGACTCGAAGAAGCCGCCCTTGGAGTCCGGGTCGGAGGCCGCGATGGCCTCGGCCGGGACGACCCACACGGAGGTGCCCTCGTTGCGGCGGGTGTACAGGTCACGCGCGTTGCGCAGCGCCAGGGTGGCGTCCGGGGCGTGCAGCGAGCCGGCGTGCACGTGGGAGAGGCCGCGGTTGGCGCGGACGAAGACCTCCCACAGGGGCCAGGCGTGGGAGGCGGCGGTGGTCTCGCTCATGGGTCAGGCTCCGATCAGGTGGGTCTCGGCCGGCGCGTTCTGCTCGGCCTGGCGGCGGGCGTAGGCGGCGGCGGCCTCGCGGACCCAGGCGCCCTCCTCGTGGGCCTGGATGCGGCGGGCCATGCGCTGGGTGTTCATGGGGCCGTCGCCCTTGATCACGGACATGAACTCGTCCCAGTCCAGCTCGCCGAAGTCGTAGTGGCCGCGCTCCTCGTTCCACTTCAGGTCCGGGTCCGGCAGGGTGAGGCCGAGGGCCTCGGCCTGCGGGACGATCATGTCCACGAAGCGCTGGCGCAGGTCGTCGTTGGAGAAGCGCTTGACCTTCCAGGCCATGGACTGGCGGGAGTTGGGGGAGTCCTCGTCCGGCGGGCCGAACATCTGCAGGGCCGGGCCGTAGAAGCGGTCCACGGCGTCCTGGGCCATCTGCTTCTGCTCCGGGGTGCCGTGCGAGAGCTCGTAGAGGATCTCCCAGCCCTGGCGCTGGTGGAACGACTCCTCCTTGCAGATGCGCACCATCGCGCGGCCGTACGGGCCGTAGGAGGCGCGGCACAGCGGCACCTGGTTGCAGATCGCGGCGCCGTCGACGAGCCAGCCGATCGCGCCCATGTCCGCCCAGGTGCGGGCCGGGTAGTTGAAGATCGAGGAGTACTTCGCGCGGCCGGAGAGCAGCTGCTCGTTCAGCTCGTCCCGCGGGGTGCCGAGGGTCTCGGCGGCGGAGTACAGGTACAGGCCGTGGCCGGCCTCGTCCTGGACCTTGGCCATGAGGATCGCCTTGCGCTTCAGGGAGGGGGCTCGGGTGATCCAGTTGGCCTCCGGCTGCATGCCGATGATCTCGGAGTGCGCGTGCTGGGAGACCTGGCGGGTCAGGGACCTGCGGTACGCCTCGGGCATCCAGTCGCGGGGCTCGATGCGTGAGTCCTCCGCGATCAGGCGATCGAAGTTCTCCTGGCCGGCCGCATCCTCGGGGGACGGGACGGAGGCCAGGTGCTGGGGGGAGCTGGTCTGCGTCATGGGGATCACCTCACGCTGAGTGCGGGCTGGTTCCGTGGTCAGGGCGCACCGGGGCGCATCGAATTACTGACCGCTCGTTCAGAATAGGCCAGGGTGTGACCTCGGTCAACACGCCGAAGCCGGCGCGACCCGGGTGCGACGCGGCCGCCGGGACGGTGCGAGAGGGTTGGCTCCTGCACAGGCGTCCCGACGGCGTCCCCCATCCCCGGATCGCCCCTCGCCGCAGTCGCGGGGCCCGGGCCCTCCCTACGGTGGCCGCATGTCACCCCTCATCGGACCTCAGCAGATCGCCACGGCCCTGCGGGCCGTCGGACTCGACGACGACGCCGCCCGCCTGGTCGCGTGGGCCGACCCCGCCCGTCGCGAGCGGGAGGCCGCCGAGCAGGCACTCGCCGACCTCGCCGTGGCCCAGACGCAGCTGCGCACGGCGCTGGGCGGGCTGGTCAGCGCCGCCACGGATGTGCGCTCGGCGCTGCACACGGCATGGCGCGGCGAGGCCGCCGGCGCCTATGGGGAGGCCGTGCGGCGGGCGGCGACCCTGGCGGCGGAGCTCGAACGGGAGGCCGGGGAGTGGCTCGCCCTGCGGGCCACCGCCGAGCGGGAGGCGGAGGACGCACGCCGAGACGCCGAGGCCCGGGAGCGGGCGGCCGAGGAGACGGCGCTGGCCGTCCTGCGCTCGTTGGCGGTGGCGGCGTGACCGGCGGGCGGGGTGCCGGCCCGGGGGCGGTGGCCTTCAGCACGCACGGCGGACCGGGCTCGATCTACGCGGAGGCCGAGGAGATGCGCGTCGTGGCCGGGCGGCACGAGCACGCCGCCGACGAGGCGGCCGGAGCCTCGTGGCAGGTCGACGCGGCCGCCTTCGGGCTGGGCCGGTCGGCCACGTGGCTCGCCTCCGCCGCCCTGCTGCAGGACCGACTGGCGGAGGCGGTCGGTCGGGTGCGGAACCTGTCGGAGCAGTGCGCCGAGCTGCACCGTGACCTGCTCTCCGCGGCGGCCCGCTACGAGGAGGCCGAGCGCGCGGCGGCCGGCATCATGGCCGCCGAGGACGCCTCCCTGGGGGAACTGCCGGCGCTGCTCTGGCGGGACGGCCATGACGGCCTCACCACCCGCGAGGCGGAGCGGCTCGTGCAGGACGTCGTCCAGGCGGTGCCCGAGGCCATCGTGGCCGCCATGCTCGCGGCCGCCGGGTTCCCCCTGCTCGCGGCCCTGGCACGGATCGACGTGAAGATGCTGACGAGGGCGCAGAAGCGCGTGCTGAAGCGGCCCGTCTCCTCCGCCGCGAAGAAGGGGACGGATGCCGCGTCGGACCTCACCGAGGCGCTGCGGGTCTCCCCGGACGAGGCGTGGACCGTGGTGGCGGACGCCCTGACCCTCGCCGGCGCGGCGCCCCGGGGCGCGGTGACCCTGCACGGGGCGCCGCAGGACCGGCCGACGGCGCCCGCCCTGCTGGACGGCTCGGCCACGGGGCTGGCCTCGCTCATCCCGCGCGCGGAGGGGGACGGGGACCTCACGGTCACGGAGGTGGTGCGAGAGAACGGGAGCCGCGCCTGGGTGGTGGGCCTGCCGGGCACCCGCGGCGGCCTGATCCCGGATCCCGAGTCGACCGACCCGTGGGACGCCGGCGGGCTGCTGGACGCCCTCGGCTCCGGGTCCGAGGTCACGGCCCCGGCGGTGCGGGCGGCGCTCGAGGCGGCCGGCGTCCCGCACGGCGCCCCGCTCGTCCTGGCCGGCTACTCCCAGGGCGGGGTGCACGCCGTCAACCTGGCCGGGCGCGAGGACTTCACGTCCGTGTATCCCGTGGCCGGCGTCATGACGATCGGGGCTCCGTCCGGCAACGCGGTGGAGACCGGGCGGACCGCGGTGCTGGAGTTCTCCTCGGACGGGGACCTGGCCGTCGCCGCGGACGGGGCGCCCACCCCCGTCTCGTCGCGCCGGGCCGAGGTGGTCTTCCACCCGGCCGGCCACGGATGGGATGCGCCCGGGGGTGGCTTCCGGACCGCCTCTCCGCTGGCGGTCGAGGACGACCTGGGCGTCGCCCACGACTTCGACGCCCAGGTGGACCTGATCCGGCAGTTCGAGGCTGCCGAGCCCGCGTCCCGGGCGGAGGTCGCCGGGCTCTCCGCCGCGTTGGCCGGGCTGACCGCCGGCACCGTGGCCTCGAGCCGGGCGGTGCGCCTGCGCCGCACGCCGCCCGAGCGGGGCCACCTGCCCCCGGGATCCCGGTGAGCGCGCCGGCGGCGGGGCGCCCGTCGCCCGCTCGCTCAGTTCGCGTCGAGCAGCACGCCGGCGAAGAACGCGTCCAGGCGGTCGACCTCGTCCAGGCCGAAGACGCCGGAGACGTACTGGTCCGGGCGGACCACGACGACGGCGCCGTCACGGCTGATGCCGCGGGCCTCGAAGATGTCCTCGCCGTGCGTGGGCCGGCACGTGGCGAAGATGTTGTTCAGGTCGTGCAGGCCGAGGGAGCCGGTGGTCGGCCGGAAGATCGACGGCACGTCCGGGTGGGCGAACTCGGTCTGCTTCTGCTGGTACACGACCTTGATGTCGAAGCGGGCGTCCTCCGGCCCGTCCGACGGGGTGTGGCGGTTGCGGAAGGACCGCGGGTCCTCCACGATCGCCTTCGCCCACGCCGCGACCTTCGAATCCTCGGCGCGCGGGGAGGCGGCGTCGGCGAACACGTACACGCGCCAACGGCCGTCCGCGCGGTGCAGGTGGCCCAGGTGCTTGACGTTGGTGTCGCACGAGCGCTCCACCAGCGCCGACTTGAAGCGCTTGCCGATGGGGTAGCCCTGCGCCAGCGCCTGACCGGTGGCGTCCGTGGTGAGGAGGGAGGGCCGGTACTCCGTCATGAAGCCGGCCGGGAACTCGGCGGTCTTCGTGTAGAACTCGGCCACCTCGTTCGGGTCGCCCAGCTCGGAGGTGGGCTTGGCCATGAGCGTCGACCACTCCTTGTCGAAGTCGATCAGGTTCTTGGCGATCTCCTTGCGCTCCTCCGAGTAGGTCGGCACGAGCTCGGCCGGGGCCATCCCGGAGAGCACCTGGCCCAGCTTCCAGCCGAGGTTCCAGCCGTCCTGCATGGACACGTTCATGCCCTGGCCGGCCTTCGCGGAGTGGGTGTGGCAGGCGTCGCCGAGCAGGAACACGTTGGGGTGGGCCACGCGCTCGCGGTTGTCGAAGCCCGAGGTGAGGCGGTGGCCCACCTCGTACACCGAATGCCAGGCGACCTCCTTCACGTCCAGCGTGTAGGGGCGCAGGATCTGCTGGGCCCGGCGGATGATCTCCTCGAGCGGAGTCTGACGAACCTTGTGGTCGTCGTCCGCCGGGACCTCGCCGAGGTCCACGTACATGCGGAACAGGTGGCCGCCCTCGCGGGGGATCAGGAGGATCGAGCCGCTGGACGAGTGGATCGCGCACTTGGTGCGGATGTCCGGGAAATCCGTGTCGGCCAGCGCGTCCATGACGCCCCACGCGTGGTTCGCGGCGTCGCCGGTCAGGGTGTGGCCGATCGCCTTGCGGACGCGGGAGCCCGCGCCGTCCGCGCCCACCACGTACTTGGCGCGCACCTGGCGGGTCGGGCCCGAGGCGGGGTCCTCGAGGGTGTTGCCCTGGGCGTCCACGGTGCGGCGCAGGGTCACGAGCACGGGGTGCTCGCCGTCGTTCGTGTCCTCGAGGGCCTCGAACGCCCAGCCGTAGTCCGGCCGCGCGCGGGTGGGGGAGTTCTTCATGTACTCGGCGAACCAGTCCAGGATGCGGGCCTGGTTCACGATCAGGTGCGGGAACTCGGAGACGCCCTCCGGGTCGTCCTCGGCCAGCGAGGTGCGCACGATCGTGTCCGCGTCGTCCTCGGCCGGGTTCCAGAACGCCATGGAGGTCAGGTCGAAGGCCTCGTCGATGATCTCGCTCGCGAAGCCGAAGGCCTGGAAGGTCTCCACGGAGCGGGCCTGGATGCCGTCCGCCTGGCCGATCTCGAGGCGGTGGGGGCGGCGCTCGATGATGCGGGTGTGGACGTCCGGGAACATCGCGAGCTGGGCGGCGGCGATCATGCCGGCCGGGCCCGAGCCGACGATCAGCACGTCCATCTCGTCCGGCAGCTCGGCGGGGCGGTCCAGGCCGATGCCGGCCGCCACCTGGACGCGCGGGTTCGTGGAGACATAGCCGTGGTGGTGGAAGAGCATGGGGGGTCCTTTCGCTGCGGGGGATGTCGCTGCGCGGCGAGCGTGCCACCCGACGGTGTGTTCTCTCAGAGAGCACGGTGTTCTCCCTGGGAACACATGTGTGCCAGACTGTACGCGGACGTGACCGGGTTCACAACCGGCGCGCGGGCCGACCACGCCCCGGGCGCGTCACGTCCGGCACCCGAGGCGAGGAGCACAGATGGCGGAGCACGACGGCGGCCCGGTCCGGGAGGGCGCACCCTCCCAGACGCTCTCCCGCGCGCTCACCCTGCTCGAGACCGTCGTGGAGGCGCCCGAGCCGCCCACCATCGCCGACCTCGCCGACGGCCTGGGCGTCCATCGCTCGGTCGCCTACCGCATGCTGCGCACCTTCGAGACCCATGGCCTGCTGCGCCGCGACGGTCTCGGCCGCGTCCACGCCGCCCCCGGCCTGGCCGTCCTCGCCCGCCGGGTGGAGCAGGATCTGCGCGCTGCGGCCATGCCGCACCTGACGGCCGTCTCCACCGACCTGGGCATGACCGCGTTCCTGGTGGTGTGGGACGGGGCCCACTGCCTCACCCTGGCCACGGCCGAGCCGCCCAGCGGCAACCTCGTCACGCAGCGGCCGGGGACCCGGCACCCCCTCGGGGTCGGTGCGCCGGGGATGGCGATCGCCGCCACCCTGACCGGACAGGAGTGGGCGCGGCTGCCCGGCGAGGCCCCGCCTGAGCGGCCCGAGCTCGACGACGTGCGGGAGCGCGGCTGGGCCGTCAGCTCCGACGAGGTCATCACCGGCGTCTCCTCGGTCGCCGTGCCGCTGCGGGTCCCCGGCCAGCTGCCCGCCGCCCTCGCCGTGGTCTACGCGACGCGGCCGGAGGACCCGGCACGCCTCGGAGACCGGCTCGGTGAGGCGGCCCGGGCCGTCGCCGTCGCCTTCGGCGCAGCCTGAGCCCGGGTCCCGTGGTGCCGCTCACGGCGTCCGCGGCCCGCATTACCCTGGTGGCCATGACTGATGACGCACAGCAGACGCCCGCCGTGGTCGCGCCCCACAAGAAGGTCGGCATGCTGCCGCCGTACGCCGCCGGAAAGCCGCCGGTCGCCGTCCCGGGCCTGCACCCCTACAAGCTCTCCTCGAACGAGAACCCCTACGCGCCCGTGCCCGGCGTGATCGACCGGGTGCGTCAGGTCGTGACCGGCCCGGAGGGCGCGCCCAGCACCCTCTGCCGCTACCCGGACACCCTCTCCACCGGCCTGCGCCAGGCCCTGGCCACGCACCTGGACGTCCCGGCGGACGACGTCGTGACCGGCGCCGGCTCCCTCGGCGCCCTGGCCCAGGTCATCACCGCCTTCGCCGGCCACGGCGAGGCAGGGGAGGGCGACGAGGTGATCTTCGCGTGGCGCTCCTTCGAGGCCTACCCGATCGTGGTCCGCACCGCCGGCGCCGTGGACGTGCAGGTGCCGCTCACGGCGGACCACCGCCACGACCTGTCGGCCATGCTGGAGGCGATCACGGAGCGGACCCGCGTGATCCTGCTCTGCACCCCCAACAACCCGACCGGCCCCGTGCTCACGACCGCCGAGGTCGAGGACTTCCTGGCGCGCGTGCCCGCGCACATCCTCGTGGTCATCGACGAGGCCTACGTGGAGTTCGTCCGCGACGAGGACGCGGTCAAGGGCCTGGAGATGTACCGCAAGCACGCGAACGTCGTCGTGCTGCGCACCTTCTCGAAGGCGCACGGCCTGGCCAACCTGCGCGTGGGCTACTCGGTCTCGCAGCCGGAGATCACGAAGGCCCTGCGCACCGTGGCCACCCCGTTCGCGGTGTCCACGGTGGCCGAGGAGGCCGCGATCGCCTCGCTCGAGCACCTGGACGAGGTCCTCGAGCGCGTGCAGGTCGTCGTCGACGAGCGCGAGCGCGTCGCCGCCGCCCTGGCCGAGGCCGGCTGGGACCTGCCCTCATCGCAGGCCAACTTCGTGTGGCTGCCGCTCGGCGAGCGCACGCAGGCGTTCGCCGAGGCCGCCCAGGCCCGGGCCCTGTCCGTCCGGGCGTTCGCGGGCGAGGGCGTGCGCGTGAGCATCGGCGAGCAGGAGGCCAACGACCGCTTCCTCGAGGTCGCGCGCGACTTCCTGACGTGAGCGGGTCGGCGCGGGCTCACGCCGGCGGCCCGATCACCCGCCACATCAGGCGGCGGTACAGCAGCGCGCACGCGGTGAGGACCAGTGCCCCGGCGAGCACCGGGGTGACCAGGTAGTGCCAGTCCGCGTTGCTCAGCATGACCGTCAGCGCGGTGGCGCCTGCGGGGGCGTGGATCACGCGGAGCCCGGCCATGACGGCCATCGCCAGGCCCATGCCGGCCGCGAGCGAGTACCAGGCCAGGGGCAGCACGGAGATCACGGCGATCCCGCATGCGGCTGAGACCACGTGCCCCACGAGCACGTTGGCGGGGTGGGAGTGCGGGCCGTGCGGCACGAGGAACACGAGCACGCAGGACGAGCCGAAGGCGCCCACCAGCAGCGGCGCGGAGGCCAGGTCCTCGCCGAGGCTGAGGGTGGCGATGGTCAGTGCCCCCGCGATCGAGGCCGCGAGGACCACGTGCCAGGGCAGACGGGGGGCCAGCGGGCGACGCCACGGGTCCAGGAACCGTGGGGGACGCAGACCGGGCAGGCGGGTCATGCGCTCGTCTCATCTCCTCGTGACTCGGTCGCGGCCCGGGTCGGGCTCCTCCAGGGTAGGCCGCGGGCGGGGCCCGGGGCCGTCCGGGGGCCGAGGGGGAGGGACTGTGACGGCCGCTCAGCGGCGCAGCGCCACGAGGGCGTCCTCGGCGTCCCGTGCGGCCTCGGAGGAACGCCGGTTGACTTATCCCGGGTGCGGCGGCCTACGACCGGTGATAACTCAACCGACGACGTCGGCCGGCAGGCCGCCCCGCGCCGTGAAAGGCCAGCGGCACGGCACGGGCGAGGCCCCCGAGCGCGGTCGGAATGCGCCGAGGAATCTCCTTGACACCCCGTCGGGGGGGGGGATGAGTACCCTACTCACAGGGATGTGGGAGGCGTCACAGGGGATCAGGGGATCCTCTGGGTGCCACACAGCAAGGAGGCCATCATGGCCCTGCTCAGGAAGACTGCGGCGTGGGGAGCCGCTGCGGTCGGTGCTGTGGCGCGGGTGCAGTACGGGGCCCTGTCCGAGCCCATCGGTGGGAACTGACCGTGACGGGCAGGGGACTCCGGACGCTCGGGCTGCTCGTCACCCGTGCCGTGCTGCTCGTGGCACTGTGCGGGCTGGCGCTGAGCCTCGTGGGCTCCATGTCCGTCCACCAGCGGCAGTACTTCGGTGCCGCCGAGTGCGGCGACGCGGTGTGGGATGTCGGCATCGGAGGCAGCGGCGAGGTCTGGTCCGCCACGGAGGCCGCCCTGACCGGGCGGAACCTGACCCTGATGGCCAACGGGGCGGACCCGCGGGTAAGCCATCTGACCGGCCCGACGGCCCCGTGCCTTGCGGGTGTCGACGAGCAGATGCTGAATTCTCTGCGCATGGAACGGGGCTTCCTGGTCCGCGAGGGCAGTGTGCTGGCCGATCGCGCAGCGGGGGAGGGGGAACTGGCGGGCCGGCCTGTGGCCCTCGCCTCATCGGCCCGCTGGCGAGGACTGCCCTCGGACGGGGTGATCCAGCCGACCCCGGCGTTCGACAACGCCGCCGCCTACGTCGGGTTCCTCGTGGGCGACCCCGCCGACCTGGACGGATTCCTGCAGAACCTGCGAACCGCCGGCCTGGAAGTCGACGCGGCGCCGGCACCCACGGCGATGACCGCGTCGCTCGGGACGCCCGTGCTCGGCGTGACCTCGTCGCTGACCGGCCTCACTCTGATGAGCGTCACGGCGTTCTGGGTGCTGACTCTGCGCGCGGGGGAACGTCCCTCTTTGCGGGTGCTGCGCCTGCTCGGGGTCTCCCCGCTCCGGGCCGCCGTGTCTCGGGCTCGCGTGAGCCTGGTGCCGTTCCTCGGCGCTGCGGGGATCTCGGCCGCGCTGTGGCAGGGGATGGTGCTGACCGGCGCGGTCACGGAACCGTCCCCGCTCGTCGCGAGTGGCGTGATCCTGGTCGTGCTGCTGGGCGACGCCGTGCTCGTGGCGGCGACCCATGTGGTCTCTCTCTGGATGCGAGCGCCCCGGTGAGCCTCCGGAGTCTCGGCGTGGCCTGGAGCGACGGGCTGCGCGACACGCTGAAGTTCTGGCCGTTGGTGCTGGTCGCCTTCGTCCACGCGGTCGCCTCGTGCTCGCTCTTGGGACTGTCCTTCCAGCAGGCGAGCGAGGCGCAGGAGATCGATCGGCACCTGCAGCGGTGGGAGCAGCTCGGTGCGGCCTCGTTGCGGGGCTTCTATCTCGCGGGGCCAGGGGATCTGGAGGGAGGCGGCGCCGCGCCTGGCGACTCGCAGCAGGAGCCGCCCGAGCCCGACTTCTCTGCCGACTCCACGGCCGACTCCGCCGACGACGGTCGACGCACCGCCGCGCTGTTCGCCCTCCTGACGGACCCGCACCGGACGGCGTACACGATGGACCCCTACGGGGACCGATTCGGCGATGACCTCCCCGGCGCCCTGCTGGTGACCGAGGACTTCTTCGCCGGGTCCGGTCTCGACGAGACGCTGTCTCCGACGGGTCAGTCCCCGCATCGCGAGGCCGACGGCACGGCCGCTCCCTACGCGGTGCTGGGCAGCGACTCCTCGGCGAAGGATCCGTACGCGCTCACGGCCGGGGGCGTCCTGCCACCGCCGACGCGTGTGCAGTTCCAGGACGCCATGATCCCGGTGACCGGACGGCTGGCGCCGGGCGCCACCGCTCTGGATCCGATGATGGGATCGGTTCCGCTGGACGAAGCCGTCCTGGTGGTCGTCCCGCCCTCGATGCTGGCGAGCCTGTACCCGCCAGACGCGTTGGAGGGCCTCCTGCTGCGCACCATCGTCCTGGGCCAGGATGCCGTCCCGGCACTGGATGCGGCAGGACGAGCCCTCGAAACGGACGCTCTGGTGGTCACCGCCGAACCCCTGACTCCGCAGTCCTCCGCGCTGCTGCAGTCCCTGAGCGCCAGCTCCCGCACGCTGCTCGTCCTGTTCGGCGCGGCGGTGCTCGGCGCCGTCGTCTCCCTGTTCGGCGTTCTCGGCGTGCTCGCCCGGGCTCTGGCCCCCACCTGGCGGATCGCCGCGATCGTGGGCGCCGCCCGCTGGCAGGCCGCGGTGCGGATCATCGTTCCCGTGCTCTTCGCGTGGGTCCTGCCGGCCGCCGTCGGTCTCACCGCGGGCGCGTCCGCCCTGCCGGGGCCGCCGCCCACCGGTCTGACGTCCACCGCGCTCATCGCCGTCATGGCGATCGGCGCCGTCGCCACCCTGTCCTCCTGGCGCGCACTCGCGGCGACCTTCGGTCGCCGCCCCCGCCGCCACCGGCCGACCACGGAGACCGCATGAGCCTCCTCGAAGTCCACGACGTGGACAAGACGTTCCTCTCCGGCGGGGAGGCGGTGCCCGTCCTCCGGGGGGCCTCTCTGCTGGTTCCGGCCGGTGAGATGCACGCCGTCACCGGGCCTTCCGGGTCCGGGAAATCCACCCTGCTGCGGATCCTCGCGTGCCTGGACTCCCCGGATTCGGGTCGCGTCCTGCTCGGGGGAGAAGCCCTCCCGGAGCCGTGGAGCCGGGGCGGGGACCGGTATCGGAACCAGCGGTGCGGCATCGTCCTGCAGGACTTCGCCCTCATGGAGCACGCCACCGCACTGGAGAACGTGATGCTGCCCCTGCGCTACGGCCCGGACCGGGTCCCGCGTGGGGAGCAGCGACGCCGCGCGGGGGAGGCCCTCGAGCGGGTGGGGTTGGGAATGCGCACGGGTCACCGGGCCCGCACGCTGTCCGGCGGGGAGAAGCAGCGGGTGGCCGTCGCCCGGGCTCTCATCAACGAGCCGCCGCTGGTCCTGGCGGACGAGCCGACGGGTGCGCTGGACCAGGCGAGGACGCGGGACGTCGTCGACCTGCTGCGCGAAGCCGTGGGGCCTGAGCGAGCCGTGGTGGTCGTGACCCATGACCCGAGGGTGGCGGCCGCCTGCGATCGGCGCTGGCACCTCGTGGACGGGGAGCTGGCACCACAGGACTGAAGCGGCGCGCGCCGTCGTCGACTTCTCGTGGGGAGCAACGTCGGTTGACTTATCCCGGGTGCGGCGGCCTACGACCGGTGACAACTCAACCGACGACGTCGGCCCGCACCTTCACGCGCAGGCGCGGGCCGACGTCGTCCCGGCGGGGTGCTCAGGCGGTGCGCAGCACCATGCCCGGGTGGAGCATGGTCGAGACCGTCATGCCGTTGAGGCGCTGCAGGCGCTCCATGGAGACGCCCGTGCGCTGGGCGATGAGCCACCAGCCGTCGTTCGCCTGGACCACGTACGTGGCGGGCGAGGGCGCCGGGGCGGAGGCGGTCTGGCCGGTCCGCAGCACCATCCCCGGGTGCAGCACGGTGGTCGCGGTCATGCCGTTGAGGCGCTGGAGGGTCTCCATCGTCACGCCGGTGCGGTGGGCGATGAGCCACCAGCCGTCGCCCTCGCGGACCGTGTACGTGCCCGGGGCGGGGGCCGGGGCAGGCGCGGGCGGGGAGGCCGGCGCCGTGGCGGCCGTGATGAGCACCATCCCCGGGTGCAGGACGGTCGACGCCGTCATGCCGTTGAGCCGCTGGAGCTCCGCGGCGCTGACGCCGGTCCGCCGGGCGATGACCCACCAGCCGTCGTTCGGCTGCACCGTGTAGGTGCCGGTGGTGATGGGGGTGGGCTCCGGGGCGGTCGGGTCGGCGACGGTGCGCAGCACCATGCCCGGGTGGAGCACGGTCGACTCGGTCATGCCGTTGAGCTCCTGGAGGGTGGCCGCGGGCACCCCGGTGCGGCGGGCGATGGTCCACCAACCGTCGTTCGGCTGCACCGTGTACGTGCCGGCGGTCGACGGCTCGGTCGTCGGGGCCGGCGTCGGAACCGGGGTGGCCGGTGCCGGCGGCTGGCCGGCCGCCGTCGCGATGGCCTCGGCGCGGTCCCGCAGGTCGTCGAAGCGGGCCATCAGGTGCTGCCCCGGGCACGCGGTCGCGGACGTGGCCAGGTGCGGGAAGATCGTGTCCACGGTGACGGGCGTGCCCGCGGCGTACTTCGTGCTGCCGCCCGAGGTCAGGGTGACCCGGCCCCGCGCGTGGATGCCGTCGCGGTACAGGTAGGGCATGTCTGACAATCGTTTTGACCATGCGAGCACAGCATTCAGGACCACAGCGGCCCTGTAGATGATCGCGTACTTGTCATACCGGGTCGCCAGACCCCGCCACTGCTTCAGGTGCGCGTACTGACGCTCGATGACATTGCGGCCCTTGTAGGCGTCCGCGTCGAGGCTGACGGGGCGCCCGCCGCGGGCACCGCGCCGTCTGCGGTGGCCCTGCTGGTCGGCCGGTTCGGGGATGACCGCTTTGATCCCACGGGCACGTAGGTGGGTGCGGATCGCCCGGGAGGAGTACGCCTTATCGCCCAGCACCGCCGCAGGGCGGGTCCGGGGCCGCCCTACTGGCCGGGTCACGCGCAGCTGCTCCAGAAGAGGAAGCAGCATCGGGGAGTCCCCTGCCTGGCCGGGGGTGATCAGGCTGACCAGCGGCAGCCCGGCCCCGTCCACGAGCTGATGGATCTTCGTGCTCAGCCCGCCACGGGAGCGCCCGATGCCGTGATCGGCCGGTTCCTCACGCGGATTCTTGTAGTTCGACCCATCCCCCTGTGAGGCGGGTGATGTTCGTCGCGTGCTGATGCGCGCGGGCGATCGTGGAGTCCACCGAGACCGACCAATCGATCAGGCCTTCGGCGTCAGCGGCGGCGGTCAGCGTGGCCAGCACCGTGTCCCATGTGCCTTTTTCGGCCAAGCGCCGATGCCAGGTCCACACGGTCTGCCAGGGCCCGTAGACCTCGGGCAGATCCCTCCAAGCGATTCCGCACCGGTACCGGTAGATGATCGCCTCCACCATGGTGCGGGCGTCGGCGAACGGCCTGCCGGCGCGGCCGGTCCGGGTCGGGAGCATCGGGGCGATCAACTCCCATTGGGTGTCAGAGAGCATCTGGAACCGGGACATGTCCCCAGGGTCTCAGCTGACTCGTGCATCTATTCTCAGACACGCCCTAGTAGGCGGTGGCGCGGGCCATCGCGTCCACGACCTCCTCGGACGGGGCGACCACGTCGTAGTCGCCCATCGTGGAGATGCCCATCGTGCCCCGGTTGAACCCGCCCGCGTGCGTGCCCAGCGGGTTCGATTCCAGGGCGCCGCGGCGGCCCTCGTAGATGTTGCCGAAGCGGTCCGTGATCAGGTGGTACGGGAAGTCGCCCCAGCCGAGGGTCTTCGTGTAGTACGCGTAGATGCCGTGCATCTGCTCCACGGCCTGGGCGTGCGAGTAGTCGTTCGTGCCGGCCGTGTGGTGGATGGTCAGCGCGCGCACCTGGTCGAACTGCGGGGAGTCCTCCGCCCAGGACTCGTCCGCGCCCCACTGGGCGCGGGTGATGACGTCCGGGAGGATCTTCGCGCGCGCGTCCGAGGCCGTGGCCACGGTGTGGGCCTCGGCGGGTGCGGCGCCCCCGACGACGGCGCTCGACTTCACGCCCCGGGGCAGGCCGGCGGTCTCGGCGGCCTGCTCGGCGGCCACCGCCGGGTGCGCGCTCGCGACGGTCTCGTCCGTGGCGGCCGTGCCCGGGTCGATGAGGGACAGCTCGAGGCCGGCCGGGGCGGCGCCCTCGGGCAGGACGGGCCGATCCAGGACCTGCCACGGGCCCCAGGCCCCGTCCTGACGCACGCGGATCTCCACGCGCTCGACGGCGTCGTCCGCCGCGGCGTCCCACACGGCGGCGGCCACCGTGAACGGGCGGTCCACCACGGGCTCGCCGAGCACGACGCCGGCCGGAGCCTCCTCGGCCGGGACGAGGTTCTCGCCCTCCTGCGGGACGGTCGCGACGCCGGCGCCCTCGACGGGAGCGGCCGACGCGGGGGTCGTGGCCGTCCCGGCGGTCGTGGCACGGGCGGCGTCGTCGAGCGGGCGCGCGTCGGGGGCGCCCTCCGTGGTCGCGGACGGCTGCTGCGGGAGCAGGCCGCCGACGAGGACGGAGAGCGCGGCGACCGCGACGGCGGGCGCGAGCGGGCGGGGGGATGCGGCGGAACCCGGCAGGAGAATCTTCATGCGGATGCCGTCGGAAGGTGGAGTGCCCGAGGAATGACAGGCGCGGGCCGTGTCGCTTTCCCGGGTCGGTGACGTGGTGCGGGCGGGATGACGGCCGGAGAGCCGTCGTGATCGTAGCGTGATCGACCATTCCCGGGAACCTTTTTCTCAGGCTTGTCGGGTCATTTCATGCCCCCGTGATGTCCGGTTCATCCATTCACAGGTGGGCACGGTGTGGCGCCGGGGCGGAGCACAGCGGAGGGGTGTCGGGTCCGCGCCGGGGGATACGGTGACGGGAGACCACCACGGGCCGCCCGGCCCGGGAACCAGAGGAGGCAGACCATGGCGGAGCCGATCCACATCGGCGCGGCGGCGGACGTCCCGGAGGGCGAGGCGATCGTCGTCCCGGCGGCGACGGCGGGGACGAGGGACGACGTCGCGGTGTTCCACACGGACGCGGGCGAGTTCCACGCGATCGACGACACGTGCACCCACGAGGACGCCTCGCTGGCCGAGGGCTGGCTCGAGGACGACCGGGTGGAGTGCCCGCTGCACGCCGCGCAGTTCTGCCTGCGCACCGGCGAGGCGCTCTGCCTGCCCGCCACCAAGGGCGTCGGCGTGCACCGCGTCGAGGAGCGCGAGGGCCAGCTCTACCTCGTCCCCGGCGCATGAGCCACGACGTCGAGGCCCCGGCGGGCGTGCCCGGCTCGGTCGCGGTGGTGGGCGGCGGCGTCGCGGGCTTCGCCGTGGTCCGCGCGCTGCGGCGCCGCGGTTTCGCGGGCGGGATCGCCCTCGTGGACCCGCAGGGCGTGCCCTATGACCGGCCGCCCCTGAGCAAGGAGTTCCTGACCGGCGACGCGGACGCGCACCGCCTGCTGCTCGCCCCGCCTGCATGGTTCGCCGAGCACGGGGTGGAGCTGGTGGAGGACGAGGCGGTCCGGGTGGTGCCGGGCGGCGTCCACCCCGACGGCGGCCCCGCGCCCCACCGGGTGGAGACGGCCTCCGGGCGGGTCCTGGACGCGGACGCGGTCGTGCTCGCCACGGGCGGGCGACCCCGGGCCCTCGACGTCGCCGGCGCCGACCACCCGGACCTGATCACCCTGCGCACCCGCGCCGACGCCGAGACCCTGCGCGACCGCCTGACGTTCGGGACCGAGGTGGCGGTCGTGGGCGGCGGCTTCACGGGGGCGGAGGTCGCGGCCGCGGCGCGCCGCTCGCTCGCCGCGGTGACGCTCGTGACCGGGACGGACGCCCCGGCTCGCGCGGCGGTCGGGCCGGCGCTGGCCGCCCGCCTGCACCGGATGCACGCCGAGCACAGGGTCGCGGTCGAGGTCGGGCGGGCGGCCTGGATCGAGCACCGGGACGCCGACGGCGGCGCCGCACTGCCGGCCGCCCACCGGCTCCACCTCCACGACGGGCGGACCGTGGACGCCGACGTCGTGGTGCTGGCCGGCGGCACCGTGCCGGACACCGCCCTCGCCGAGGACGCCGGTCTGGAGGTGGCCGACGGCGTGCTCACGGACGCGATGGGCCGCACGACCGTGCCCGGGATCCTGGCCGTGGGCGACGCCGCGCGCGCCCGGGAGTCCGCGTGGGCGCCGTCGCGGCACTGGGAGCCGGCCCTGCGGTCCGGTGCGGCCGCCGCGGCGGCGCTCCTGGGGGGACAGGCGGACGCCCCGGGCGCCCCGTGGTTCTGGTCCGACCGGTACGACGCACACGTGGAGGCCGTGGGGGACATGACGGTGCCGGCCGGCGGGCGGATCGTGGATCGCGAAGTGCGCGGCGTCGTGGTGGCGAGCTTCGCCCTGGCCGCGGACGGGACCCTGCGCGGGGCCGCGTCGATCGACGACCCCATGACCGTCAAGGCCGCCCGGCGCATCATCGACCGGGGGATCGTGGTGGACGCCGCCGCGCTCGCGGACCCGGCCGTGCCGGTCAAGTCGCTGGCGCGGGGGTGAGGGCGCCCGTTTCGTCGACGAAAGCGGTCAGGTGCCGCAGTAGGTGACGAACGGGGCCCCGTCCGCCGGACCCGGCTCCGCGTGCCGCTCGAACCCGGGGCGCGGGGTGAGGGGATCCGTGACGGCCTCGAGCAGCCGGTGGACGGCGGTGAGGTCCCCGTCCTCCGCGGCCGTCAGGGCCTCGTCGAGCAGGTGGTTCCGTGGGATGTAGACGGGGTTCACCGCGCGCATCCGGGCCGGATCGGGACCCATCGCCCGCCAGTCCGCGAGCCAGGCGGCGAGCCCCGCGGGGTCCGGGGCGCCGGGGACGAGTCGTGCCGCCTCGGTGCGGGCCGCGTCGTCGTCCACGGGCGCCGCCGTGTGCTCGGCCAGCCGCACCCAGAACGAGGTCCAGTCGGCCCGCGCCGCGGCCAGCCACGGGAACAGGCGGTCGGTGAGCGCGGCGACGTCGTCCTCCGCCACGGACGCCGGGAGACCGAGCTTGTCCCGCAGTCCGCCCCGCCACGCCGCGAGATGGGCGCCGTGGAACCGGCCCAGCGCCTCCTGGGCGAGCGCGACGGCGCGGTCGGGGTCGTCGTCGAGCACGGGCACGAGGGCCTCGCCGAACCGGGCGAGGTTCCACGCCGCGATGGGCCCCTGATTGCCGTACGCATACCGGCCCTGGGCGTCGATCGAGGAGAAGCTCGCGGCCGGGTCGAAGGCGTCGATGAACGCGCAGGGGCCGTAGTCGATGGTCTCGCCGGACAGGGTCATGTTGTCCGTGTTCATCACACCGTGCACGAAGCCGACGAGCATCCAGCGGGAGACGAGCTCGGCCTGCGCGGCGATCACCGCCTCGTAGAGCGCGAGCGCGGGGTGCTCGGTGTCGGCGGCGTGCGGGTGGTGGCGGGCGATGGCCTCGTCGACGATCCGGCGCAGCACCTCCGTGGGGTCCGCCTGCTCGGGGAGGGCCGCGGCGTACTGGGCCGTGCCGACGCGCAGGTGCGAGGCGGCCGTCCGGGCCAGCACCGCGCCTGGCAGCACGGTCTCGCGGCGGACCGGGTGGCCCGTGGCGACGACGGCCAGCGCCCGCGTGGTCGGCACGCCGAGGGCGTGCATCGCCTCGGAGACCACGTACTCGCGGAGCATGGGGCCGAGCACGGCCTGCCCGTCGGCGGTGCCGCGCGCGAAGGGCGTGCGACCGGAGCCCTTGAGATGCAGGTCGTGGAGCCGACCGTCCGGAGCCGTGAGCTCGCCGAGGAGGAGGGCGCGCCCGTCGCCCAGGCGAGGGGAGTAGTGGCCGAACTGGTGGCCCGCGTACGCCTGCGCGACCGGCCTCGCGTCCGGGCCGGGCTGCTCGCCGGTGAGGAAGGAGACGCCGTCGTCGGTGGCGAGCCACTCGGCGTCGAGGCCGAGCTCCGCCGCGAGGCCGGCGTTGAGCAGGACGAGCTGCGGGCCGTCCGTGGCCTGGGCCTGCCAGGGCAGGGCGAGCTCGGGGAAGGTGTCGGCGAAATGCGAGCTCAGGGTGGGGGCGGGCACGGTCATGGGGCCACGCTACGTGGGGGAGGCCGGGTGTTCACGGGCCGACTCCCACCGGGCCCGTCCTTTCGAGGCGGGAAATCGACCCCACGGGCGTGGACCAGAGCGCTTTGACCTGGATTTCCCGCCTCGAAACGGGGGGCCGTGGCGGACTGCGGTGACCGTGGATCTCACCGGGTCACCCACCGAACGCGGCCGCCCGGCGCCGCACCCGCGCGACGACGTCCGCGTAGTCGTTCCGAGCGTCGGCCCACATGACCTTGATCGAGAGCCAGTCGTGGTCGGCGCACCAGCGGTCGCGCAGCACGTCGCGGGCCTGCTGCTCGGCGGTGCGGTGGTGCTCGCCCTCGTATTGCAACGCGAGGCGCCACGGCCGATACCCGAGGTCGACCGTCGGAGCGCGGCGGTCTGACGGGTCCAGCCGGCACTGCACCTCGGGCTCCGGCAGCCCGGCATCGACGAGCGCCAGCCGCAGACGCGTCTCGCGCGGCGAATCCGCCCCCACGCGCATCCTCGCCAGCGCTGCCCGGGCCAGTCCGCGCCCCCGGAAACGTCCCCGTTCGGCCAGCGATCGGACGAGCTCCTCCGGGGTGTAGGCGGGATCCCCGCGTCCGCCGCCGGGCAGCCACGGCGGGCAGAGCAGGGCGTCACCGGCGACGACGACGTCCCGCTCCGTGAGCGCCGCCCGTGCCGCGCACAGGTCCCACAGGGTGCGGGCCGGCGTCGTCACAAGCACGCCGCCCCGCGTCATCCGCTGTCCCTCCGGCACCTCGATGCGGTGGGGCACCAGACCCGCCTGGACCGGCCGGCCGCCCGAGGTGCCGACGCTGACGTGCACCGCACCGGGGGCCAACAGCCGTGCGGGCACGGTCAGGCCGTGCAGGCGCGCGGCGGTCTCATGGCTGACGACGACGTCGGGATGGCGCCGCTGATACGCGCGGATCTCATCCATCGTCCACTCACGGACGGAGGCCGCCGCAGGGCCGGCCGGCCCGTAGATGCCGTGGCGCAGCCGCCGCAGGTCTGAGGACTGCAGTCGGGACCACGTCACACCCGCCCGGCGCGCGTCGTCGACCGTGAAGGCGGCGGGGTCGATCGACGGCGGCAGCGGGGCGGGACGACGGGGCATGCGGCGAGCGTGCCCCGTCGCTCCGCGTCCCGAGACGGACGAGCGGGGGCCTGGGGACGCACGAGGGGGCCCGGTGCGGTTGTGCAGGAGGCGGCGACGTCCCCCGAAGCGCCGGCCCCGAGCCATTCGAGGCGGGAAATCCACGTCATGGGCCAGGATCGGGCGTCCATGGGGTGGATTTCGCGCCCCGAAGTGAGGGGATGACCAGGTCAGTACGACGCGCGGGGCGCGCCCTCCCCGTCGCCCGCGGCGTCGCTCGGAGCCGGGCACCAGCGGTCGGCGAGGGCCTCGGCGGCGCGGGCCAGCAGGGCGACGTCGGCGCCCACGTTGACGTAGTCCGCACCGGCGGCGGCGTAGGCGTCGGCCTGCGCGGGCACGAACGCGTTGACGCCCACGATCTTCCCGGCGGCCTTGACCTTCGTGATGACCTCCTCGACCGCGGCCACCACCTCCGGGTGCGACTGCTGGCCGAGCAGGCCCAGGGACGCGGAGAGGTCCGAGGGGCCGATGAAGACGCCGTCGATCCCGTCCACCGCCGCGATCTCGTCGGCGTTGCGCACGCCCGCGGCCGTCTCGATCTGCACGATCACGGAGACGTGGTCCGCCGCGCCGGGCAGGTAGCCGGGGATCCGGTTCCAGCGGCCCGAGCGTGCCAGGGCGGAGCCCACGCCGCGCACCCCGCCCTCGGCGGAGCCGTCCGGGTAGCGGGCGGCGGCCACGGCGCTGCGGGCCATCGCGGCGTCGTCGACCATGGGCACCAGCAGCGTCTGGGCGCCCAGGTCCAGGAACTGCTTGATGGCCACGGTGTCCAGCGCCGGCACACGCACCAGGGTGGGCACGCGGTAGCCGGCGATCGTGCGCAGCTGGGCGAGGACGTCCTGCAGGGTCAGCGGGGCGTGCTCGGCGTCAATGAGCAGGTAGTCGAGGCCCGCGCCGGCGCAGATCTCCGCCGTCGTCGGGTCCCCGGAGGAGAGGAACATGCCGGCGGCGGGGCGGCCCCCACGGGCGGCGACGGCCTCGGGCGTGAAGAGGTCGCGGAACAGCGGCTGCGGGTTGTGGCGGACGGGCATGGGATGTTCCTCCGGGGTTCTCCGCGCCCTCCACCCGACGCGGGTTGAGTTGTCGCGGGTGGAGCGGGGTCGTACTGGTGATAGGTCAACCCGCGTTGCGGGCGGGCGGGTGAGCGGGACGACGACGACGGCGGGCGGCTCAGGCGAAGCGGCAGGTGATGGTGCCCAGCGGGCCGTAGTCGGCGTAGACGGTGTCGCCCTCGTAGACCCACATCGGGCGGGTGAAGGAGCCGGCGAGCACGATCTCACCGGCTTCGAGCGCGTCTCCGTGCCCGGCGATGCGGTTGGCCAGCCAGTGCACGCCGTTGGCCGGGTGGTTCAGCACGCCCGCGGCCACGCCGGTCTCGATGATCTCCTCGTTGCGGGAGAGGATGCCGGAGACCCAGCGCAGGTCCACGTCGTGCACGCCCACGGGGCGGCCGCCGATCACCATGGAGCCCAGGGCGGCGTTGTCCGAGATGGTGTCCGTGATGGTGCGGCCGGCCATCTCGATGCGCGAGTCCAGCACCTCCAGCGCGGGCACCACGTACTCGGTGGCGCGCAGCACGTCCATCAGGTTCAGGCCGGGCCCGCGCAGCTCGTCCCGCAGCACGAACGCCAGCTCCATCTCGATGCGCGGATGGGTGTACTTCTTCCACTCGTACACGTGGCCGGACTCGAACACCTGGTCGTCGAAGATCACGCCGTAGTCCGGCTCGTCGATCCCGGTCGCGTCCTGCATGGCCTTGGAGGTCAGGCCGATCTTGTGGCCCACCTTGCGGCGGCCCGCCTCGACCTGGCGCTCGGCCCAGATGCGCTGGACGGCGTACGAGTCCTCGATCTCCATCTCCGGGTAGCGCGCGGTCAGCCGCGGCACGGGCACGCGGTCGATGCCCGCGCGGTGCAGCTCGTCGGCGATCTTGACGTGGGTCTCGTGGTCCAGCACAGCGGTCTCCTTCACGACGACGGGCAGGGGCCTGGCCTTGATCGTATACGATTACGCGGCTCGGCCCCCGGCCCCGTCGCCATCCTGTCACCGCCCCGGATCAGTCCGGGGTGCGCGTCCCGATGCCCAGCCCGGGCTTGCGGCGGTGCACCGTGAGCCAGGCCAGCCCCTCGGGGCCCGTCTGCGAGGCGGGACACCCCTGCTCCCCATGCTTCGAGGCGGGAAATCGAGCTCAAACTGGCCCTCCTCGCTCGAATGAGATGGATTTTCCGCCTCGAACGGCGTGGGGCGGGGAGACGCGGAGGATGGCAGGGAGGGCGGACGCCGACGGCGGGCACCTGCGTTGGGTGCCCGCCGTCGTCGTGGTGTCCCGGAGCGGTGCCGGCCGTGCCGGTCAGAGCTGGTTGCCGAGCTTGTACTCGCCCTGCTTCCACTCCGGCAGGGACTCCTCGCCCTGCCCCTCGCGCGTGTAGGAGAAGCCGTCGGCGCCGATGGTCACGGCCATCTCCGAGTCGTCGGTGCGGGAGACCAGCGGCTGCAGGTTGCCGTCGAGGTCCAGCACGCGGGAGGCATCGGTGTACCAGGACGGCACGACCGGGGTGCCCCACCAGTCGCGGCGCTGGTTGTCGTGCACGTCCCAGGTGACCACGGGGTTGTCCGGGTCACCGGTGTAGTAGTCCTGGGTGTAGACCTCCACGCGGTGGCCGTCCGGGTCGCGCAGGTAGAGGTAGAACGCGTTGGAGACGCCGTGGCGGCCCGGGCCGCGCTCGATGTGGTCGGACATGCGCAGGGCGCCGAGCTTGTCGCAGATCGCCAGGATGTTGTGCTTCTCGTGCGTGGCGAAGCACACGTGGTGCATCCGGGGGCCGTCGCCGCCGGTCATGGCGGTGTCGTGCACGGTGGGCTTGCGGCGCATCCACGCGGCGTAGACGGTGCCGTTCTCGTCCTGGATGTCCTCGGTGACGCGGAAGCCCAGGTCCTGCATGTAGCGGGCGGCGCGCGGCACATCCGGGGTCACCTGGTTGAAGTGGTCCAGGCGGACCAGGGCGCCCGGGGTGTAGAGGTCGTAGCGCCAGGCCAGGCGCTCCACGTGCTCGACGTCGTGGAAGAACTCGTAGGGGAAGCCCAGCGGATCCTCGACGCGCACGGAGTCGCCGACGCCCTTGACGAAGCCGTCCTTCCGGCGCTCGACGCGGCAGCCCAGCTCCTCGTAGAAGGCGACCGCCTTGTCCAGGTCCTCGGGGGTGCGTACGCGGTAGGAGAACGCGGCCACGGCGGCGGTCTCGCCCTGGCGCAGCACCAGGTTGTGGTGGATGAACTCCTCCATGGAGCGCAGGTAGACGGTCTCCTCGTCCTCCTCGGTGACCACCAGGCCGAGCACGTCCACGTAGAACTCGCGGGAGGCGGCGAGGTCCGTGACCACGAGCTCCATCGAGGCGCAGCGCAGGATGTCCGGCGCCTCGGACGTCGGGGTGGGGAGGGGGTTCTCCGGGTCGATGGGGGCTTCCTTCGTGACGAAGAAGCCGGAGGAGGTCTTCTGGCGGCTCTCGAGGTTGGTCATCGGTGCTCCTTGGTGATGGCGGTGCGCTGTGGCCTGGGACACGGTCGCTCACTCGATCGTATACGATCCGGGA